>NZ_JACVTV010000013.1:0-64414 GCF_016624625.1 Stenotrophomonas sp. S41
TGCCGCTGCGCCGCCCCCCCGCGCGCCCCGCCCCCCCCCCCCCCCCCCCCCCCCCCCCCCCCTCTCTCCGTCGCACTTGCACAACCCGCACTGATATTCCGGCACCAACGCAAGGTTCCCACAATGTTGCTGGGGCATGCTGTCCACCATGGCCCATCCCGATCCCGTCTACCTGCCCACCCGCCCGCGTGCCCACGGACGTCCGCGTCCGGTGCCCTACGCGGCGCCGACGGTCGATCTCAAGGCCGAATACCAGTTCTGGCAGGCCTACGAACGCCTTGTGCGCCCACTCCCCGGCGGCGGCCTCCGCCTGGCCTGGCTGGTCTTCCAGAACGTCTACCGCGCCCGCGAACGCTTCCCCGATGACACCCACGAAGCCGCACTGGCACGCGTCCTCTTCGGCAGCAATATGACGCCGCAGCGTGCCACCGAGCTGCAGGACCTCTATGGACTCGTCAGCCGCCGCCTGGCCACCGTCGCTGCAAGGGCCCCTAGGCCGTAGGTAGGTAGAGTCGAGCTTGCTCGACTGCTCCCCGCAGGAAAGGGCTCTGACCCCACCTCACGGCGTATCGTAGAGACGCGGCCCTCCATCCGCGCCAGCGCAGGAAACGCCGATGTCTCTGCCCTCAGGCCATTACCGCATCCTCGACTACCGTGAGTTCCACGACCTGCCGCGGCTGATGTGGGTGGCCGATGAGGCTTCACGCCAGTGGCTGCTCGATTGCCCCTTTGACGATGCGTTGGATGACTACCCCGCCGAGTACCGCGTGCACACCATGGGCACCGATGTGGAAGACGCAGTGGAACCGTGGGAGAAGCACGCGTTAGGTCTGCTGGCCATGGTCGGTACCGTGCCAGTCGCTGCCCTCCAGTTCGACGCCACCCACCGCGCCTCCTTCCACATCGCGTAGCACCCGACCCGTAGCATCGAGCTTGCTCGACTACGCCTCACCAACCGCCTATCCCCCAAACACGCACCGCTCCTCCTTCGGCACGCCCTCCACAACGTCCCGCAACCGCGCCTCCAGCCACGACGGCTCCCCGCGTTCGCCCACCGATCGCGCATGGCCAGGCTCCTCCACCAGCCATTGCTGGAAGCTCTCCAGCAGCCGCGCAACATCCGGCGCACGCGTAAGCGCATCCGACGGCATCCGCAGCAGCACACGCGCGGGCGCGTTCTCCACCTCCATCACCGCCACGCCCTTGCAGCGAATCTCGAACGAGCCCGCGCCATCAGAGCGCGCATGGAACGAAAGCCCCTGCAGTGCCTGGCTCGACGCATAGCCCATCGCCTCGCTGCGCAGCAGCCGGTACTCAACCACAGGCAACTTCCGGTAAGCCGAAACCTCATCGCCTGCGCGCGCGGGCCACTGCATCCACACTGCCGCCGCCAAACCCACGCAAAGCACCGCCAAGCCGAAATACCACTGCTTCATCCCACACCTCCATCAACCCAGGCCACCGGGGTCAGACCCCTCCGCCCCCAACACCACCGGGCTCTGACCCCAACCGGCCACCGTGGTGGGGGGGCCCCCCCCCCCCCCCGGGGGGGGGCCCCCCACCCCAAGTAGATCCACGCCACGCGTGGATGCCCTTCGCGGCCAACCAACCACCCTCACCCCTCCGGCCGCACCCGCTCCTGGATAAACGCCGTAAGCGCAAGCGAAGCCATCGCCAATCCCTCCAACACGCGATCCCCCACGTACTGGTCAGAGTCACCGTTCTGCTGCGCGCGAATCGCCGCCAGCAGAATCTCCTGCACCACGCGCTGTCCCGCCAACGCGCAGTCCGCATCGGCCATGGCGATCTGCCGGCCGCGAAGGTGATGGCGCTCAGGCCAAGGCTGTCCATCGGACGCCGCACCCGCACCAATGCTGCGCAGGAGGGCGATGAGGGTGTTGGGGTCCAGGCCAGGCGAGGGCGCTTCCTGGATGGGGCGCGGGGGAGGGGAATGCGGCTTGTTCATGGGAGGCTCCGTGCAAGCAGGCAGAAGCCGCCACCGATGAAGGTGGCGGACGATGCGTGGCTCGAAAACCGGTGTTAGACAATGCCGGCGGGTACAAGACCCCCACGCACCGCCCGCCATAGCCGGCAGACGGATTGCCAGCCGGCACCACGCAAGGTGGTACCGGCTGGCAAGCGTAAACAACGTCTAACATGTCGGGTTTTCGACGCCCGGCCACCCTTTGTCGGTGGCACTGCCAGAGTTGCCTGATGCTGTTGGGATTGCCAAGAGGTTAGGGGCAATGCCGCCACAACCCAATGCTCTTTCGTAATTTTCTTATAGGGTTAAGCGCAAGCAGGCCATTGGCAGACAAGGACTTTGGCGTTTTTGCGACGAGTGCGTCAGATTGCCGATCAGGGCGAATGGATATGGCAGATGCGACACGTCAATCGAAGGCGGGCGTCGCCGTGAGCGCCGCTGGTGGAGATCATCTGAGATCGAGCGAGGCGGGGAAAATCTGGAAAAGGGTGTGGCGGAGCCGGGTAAGCATCCGGCTGCACCCAATGGAGCTCACAGCGCAAACAGGGGTCGTACAATGGGGGGCACGATACGGAGATCGAACTTGACTGGCGACCTATACCTGAAGGCGATTCTTACGCGGGAGGCCGTCGATACGACCTTGTTCTCCCCGGCGTTCTTAGCGAGGGCAACGCTGACCCCGGTGATCAATGCTTGGGGCGGTCAGTACGTGCAGTCAGTAACTCCAAGCGGATCCTTCGCTAAGGGGACATCCAATAAGAGTGGCACTGATGTGGATCTCTTCATTTCCTTGATTCCTTCGACCCCCGATAGCCTTAAGCAGATCTACCTGACGCTCTTCAACGCTCTGTCAGATGCGGGCCACGCTCCTCGTAAGCAGGATGTGTCTCTGGGCATTCGGGTGGGTCAGATTGATGTGGATCTTGTACCAGGGAAACAGCAAACGGTGCTCACCACGGACCATAGTCTCTATCGTAGTCGGGCAGATACTTGGACGAAGACCAACGTACAGACCCACATTGACGTAGTGCGTACGGCGGGCATGCAACCTGAGACGAGGATCATCAAACTCTGGCGGGATCAGAATGGATTGGACTTCCCATCTGTCTACCTTGAGTTGATTGTGATCCGGGCGTTGCAGCTAAATTTCTCCGTAAGCTTGGCCGAGCGCGTTCTGGTGGTACTGCGCTTCTTGGCCAGTAATTTCGTAGCCGCTCGTGTTACAGATCCCTCTAACGGAAACAACGTAATCTCTGATGATCTTACGGTTGCAGACAAGCTAGCGATTGAGCGCGCCGCTCAGGTTGCGCTTGCGCAAGAGTCATGGGGCAGCATCGTCCAATGAAACAGCCGTCACTTCCCAACCTTCTGGATCACCTGCACGAGCAGGTGGAAGCCGCGCTTAAGACTGCCCGCTTGGCGTTGCATCACCCCACCGATAAGGGAGATGCCAGTGAACAGGTCTGGATCGATCTGCTAAGCAGCTACTTGCCCAAGCGCTACGTGGTGAGCAAAGCCCATATTGTGGATAGCGAGGGGAACTTTAGTCAGCAGATCGACGTGGTCATACACGATCGCCAGTACTCCCCACTGGTCTTTGCGTACTCGGGCGTGCATTACGTTCCTGCGGAGAGTGTGTATGCGGTCTTTGAGGCCAAGCAGGTGACCAGCGCGGAGACTATCGGCTATGCGCAAATCAAGGCAGAGAGTGTGAGGCGCTTGGTCAGAACAAGCATGCCTGTGCCTACTTTTGATGGTCCCAAGCCAGCAAAGGAGCCAGGGCGCATTCTGGCCGGGCTGCTTTCATTGAGCAGTTCGTGGACCCCTCCGCTGGGGGGCACCCTGGTCGACCATGTTCTTGGGAAAGGCGGGAACGGACAGCTGGATATGGGCTGTATTGCAGATGCGGGTACGTTCTTCATGAGCGATGAAGGCGCTCTCGAACTGCAGGTTGGGTCACGGGCAACCACACGGTTCTTGCTTGAACTAATGGCCAGACTCCAGGAGCTCGGAACGGTACCGATGCTCGATATCCGTAGTTACGCTAAACACATCCCTTAGATTGGCGTGAGAATTGCTGCTGAGCATGCAGCTGCACGGGCACTACTCGCGCACTGGGCTTTGGTGGCTTTTCTCCTTGGCGATGAATGCTCCTTCATCGTGGATGCCAGCGTAGTGGTTGCCTTGCACGTGCTCTGGCCATAGCTGTCCAGGAAGGCCCACAAAGTCCAAGGGAAGGTCAACCTCGTCAGCCGGTCCAATGTTGGCGTATCGATCAAAGTTCTGGGGTTGCCACTTGTCGAAAAGGAAGTCCTTGTTCCACGCCATTGCAAACGCAAGCGGGTAGCTTTTGAGCAGATACATAGCGCTAGAAATGCCAGTGGCAAAGTTGCCCAGCGCGAAGTCGCGAATTACTGTGCGTCCTGCGTAAGGATAGACCCAGTAGCTAAGGCGGACTTCATGAAGAAGATCAGAGTCAGGGTTGAAGAGGTGCCTGCTGAGGCGCTCGTCGTACCTTCCGAGGCCTACGGAGCAGATGTGCCCGAGAATTCCCCGAGCCACCTGCTGTGGGCGGATCCTGATTGACTGATAGTAAGTTACCTTTTGGGCATCGGTCAGCACCTGGCAAATCTGATCTGTCATTGAAATCAGTGCCTTGTCGTAGGGCGCCATGACTGCTCCATTGCAGGTTTTGCACAAGGAGCGGAAGCAGACGCCGTCAGGCATCTTGTAGGATTGAGGACGCTTTTGTCCCGAAATAGTGTCTGAAACACTCGATACCCGAAGGGCTATTCCCCTCGCCCACCCCTTTGGGGGCACATGGTTGACTGTGAGATCTGCCTGTCTGCCACAGATGTTACAGATGCCGGCGGCTGCGCCAACGGGGAACTTGAAGGACATCGGAAGCCTAGTGCTGATCAGTTGGACAACGTCGCGAGTTAGGGCGAAGACTACTTTCCAGCAGCGTTGATCTCAAGCTCATTGAAGTTGCTGTGCAATCCCTTAGGAATGGTAGCCTGGCCAGCAGGCGTCAGATCTGACGAAGATGTTCAATACAGCGTGGCTTACGTTTGGACGCGATGGCCGGTCGGCTTTCCATCGAACAGCTGCGCGGGCTTGTTGATTACGATCAAATGCGGAGGGTTTACGCTGAGGTGAGCATTGACCTTTTCGAGTTATCGCAGTTCCATTGGCTGGTAGTAAGTGAGGAAGTTCTCAACGAAGCTTCCTGATCGCCGAGTCGCACAGCAGAGCCGGCATCTGGCTCTCGGTCTCGTCACTCAGGATTGCATGCGATCTGCTGCTGGTGGACAAGGATGTTCCACGCCCCAGCCGGACTCTACTGTTTGATCGTCTGGCTAGACAATAGTGACCGTCCCGAAGTTCCAGCGCAGGTACCATGAACCGGTTGAGTGCGTTCACTGAAAGGGCTGTGGAAAACGCTTCATTAGGGTATTGTCCCATTTCAAGCCGTAGGGTGCGCGATCCGCTGTCCGCCAATGAAGCGGCTTGTAAATCGGATTTACTCCATAAACCGTTAAAAGGAATTATCGTGAAATTGAATTCTGCTCTTTCTCTCGCCTTGGTTGCGGTGCTCAGCGCTGCGACTTCAGCTTCCGCAGAAGAAAACGTGAATCACTCGGTCACCTACAATGCTTTTGTTGAGGTTTTCAGCAACGGCGTCCTCGTTGGCACGAGCAGCGAAGTTGGGCGGGTCGAGCGTGTACCGTTCGTTGTCCGCGGAGCGAAAGGTGATACGTCATACGAGTTGGAGTTCACGCCCTACCCACTCACCAATGGCAACATCGCCTTTCGTCGCATCGGCGCTGTTACCACACTTATTCACCATGCCAAGAACAGCATCGAGGCGAAGGCGGGACTTGCTCCGAGTGTGAGTCGCTGTGGAGCGGCCGATAGCCCAGACCAAAACGCTTCGGTGAAGCCTGGTGTTCGCACTTCAATCGTGGGTTTGGGCGGTCGCGGCAGCACGACCATGCCTGGCTGCGAGATCTTTCTGACCATGAGCGTTCAAGACTGAGTCAAAACTTCGGCATCGAGTACGCAGTCTTGCGACCGCCGCTGCTATCCCTTACCCCCGTGCCTCCCTGATGCTGCGGTTGGTTGGCGCGGTAGGTCTGAAGGTTGCCGCGATAGGGTGTGTCGAATGCCTGCATAAGTGACGGCCTGTAGCTGACCTGACGCTGTAACAAAAGGGCTCCGAAATCGTTCGATTTCGGAGCCCGAGCTTTTCTGAGCTCATGGTCAACGCTTTCTTGGCAGCATTGAAATTGCCTGGAACATCTCTGCCACGATAGTCCCAATTGGGCTCTACTTCCAAGAGCCGCTTACGTGTCGCTCCAGCCCTTTGTTTCAAGCTCGCAATATCGGGGCTGTTCAGTGCTGTTGCCAGTGACCTTTGGGCCAGCACGCCTTCGGCGGCATTGTCCGCGGCACGACTAGGATGCACTCTGCATTCGCACTGGCAATAGTATCCGGCAGCGCGCCGCTGACCGGCGGCGGTTCGTCGGTCAGGGCCAGCTCGCCGAGGAATTCGTAGTGCCGAAGCGATTGCGGTTCGACCTTCCCGCTCGCGGCGAGGCTATCCAGTGCAGTGACTAGAGCGTAGAGCCCGCCGTACTTTGAGAAGGCCGGGGCAAGTTCAAGTCGCCGTTCCGTTGTGGGAAGTCGAAGCGCCTGCAACGCGGGGCTGCATGTATACACGCGCTAGCGCCTTGCCTGAGGTCAGCTCAACCGCAATGGGCTTCCCAGATGTCGTGCTCTCTCGCAGTTCCCCCATATCCATCTTGGCCAATTGGATCCGCAATTCGGTGCACTGCGGTGAGGTTTCTTATCCGTCGCTTAGCGCTTGTCAGTCATCCGTTGTCACACGTGCTGCTTTTCGTCCCCAACCCCCGACCGCAACCTCCAAAGCAACGCCTGCCTCGCATGCGCCACCCGCGGCTGCCGCAACCCCGCCGCAGTCCACATCAAGTAGTAATCCAGCCTCGCCCGTCCCACCGGCCCTTCAATCTCCACCAGCGTCCCTCGCTTCAGCGCATCCGCACACAGATAGTGCGGCAGCACCGTCCAGCCCACGCCCAACTGCAACGGCCGCTGCAATCCCCGCAGATCCTGCCCCAGCAACGCAGGCAGCGGCGGGCGCACATCCAACTGGTTGAACTGCAGCCACGCATCCACCAGCGGCCGGTCCAGGCTGTAGGCCAGCAACGGCTCCTCGCATAGCGCCGCCCCGCAATCCGCACGCGCGGCGATGCGCTGCGCGACCTCCGGTGCAGCCACGGCCAGCAGCGGCTCCTGCCGCACGGTTTCGCAGCGCAGCCGATCATCTTCGGGCGGGTAGACCGTAATGCCCAGGTCGCACGATCCATCCAGCAGCATCTGGCAGACCACGCTGGTGCTGCCGGTCTGCAGCCGCACGCGCATGCCCACCTTGATAAGCGGCACCAGTTCGGCGGCCACCACTTCGGCCAGGAAATCGGCGTGCCCGACGATATGCAGCGCGCCGGCCACTTCGTCAGAGCGCGTGCGGGCGGCGGCCAGCGCGGCCTCGGCCTGGTCCAGCTTGTCGCCCACATCGGCCGCCAGTTCATCAGCGGCGGGCGTGGGCTCTACGCCGCTGGGCAGGCGATGGAACAGGGTGCGGCCGAGGGAGGCTTCCAGGCCGGCGATGTGCTGGGACACCGCAGGCTGGGTCAGGTTGAGCCGGCGCGCGGCGCCACTGATCGAGCGCTGGCGGTAGACCTCGATGAAGGTGCGCAGGCGGGAGAGCGACATGCGCGGACCATAACATTATTTATGACCCTTCATCGAAAGCCTCGTTGGCCGGGGCCGGGCAGGGGGCGTAGCCTTTCCTCCATGGCGAAAGCCCTTGTGCTGCAAGGGATTTCGCGTCCTCCCCACGTATTCCAAGAGGCTGCCCCAGATGGATATCAGCACCCACGCCACTGAACTCAATACGATCCTGCGGGCCATGCGCGCCCATCAGATTGCCCAAGGCCCGGCCACGCTTGAGCAGCGCCGCGACCGCCTGCAGCGCGCGGCGAGGCTGCTGCTGGAGCAGCGCGAGCGTATTGCCGAGGCCATCTCCAAGGACTTCGGCCAGCGCAGCCGCTACCAGTCGCTGCTGGTGGACGTGGGCACCACCGCGGCCACGCTCAAGCATGCCGCCGCCAACGTCGGCACCTGGATGCAGAGCGAAGCGGTGGAGGCCCCGGTGGCCGGCATGCAGACGCGCATCGAACACCAGCCGCTGGGCGTGGTCGGCATCATCAGCCCGTGGAATTTCCCGATCAACCTGGCCTTCGCGCCGCTGGCTGGCGTGTTCGCGGCAGGCAACGCCGCGCTCATCAAGCCCTCTGAGCTCACCCCGGCCACCTCTGAACTGCTGGCCGAGCTGATTGCCGAGTACTTCGACCCGATGGAGCTGGGCGTGGTGCTGGGCGATGCCGAGGTGGGCAAGGCTTTCAGCGAGCTGCCGTTCGATCATCTGGTGTTTACCGGCAGCACGTCCGTGGGCCGCCATGTGATGCGCGCGGCCGCCAACAACCTGGTGCCGGTGACGCTGGAGCTGGGTGGCAAATCACCGGTGGTGGTGGCACCTGATGCCGACCTGCAAACCGCCATCGAACGCACGCTCACCATCAAGACGTTCAATGCGGGGCAGATCTGCCTTTCGCCGGATTACCTGATGGTGCCCGAGGGCAGCAACGCTGCGCTGGTGGAGCATGCGCGCCAGTTCATGGCCCGCACCTTCCCGACCCTGCAGGACAACGAGGATTACACCTCCATCGTCAGCCAGCGCCACTTCGATCGTCTGGTTGGCCTGCTGGCCGATGCCGCCGACAAGGGCGCGACGATCATTTCCCTGGCCCCGGCCGGCGAGCCCGCGTTCGATGCGGCCACCCGCAAGATCGCGCCGCACCTGGTGCTGGAGGCCACCGATGAGATGGGCATCATGCAGGAAGAGATCTTCGGGCCGCTGCTGCCCGTCATCGCCTACGGCGCTGCTGCGGAGCCCATTGCCTACATCAATGCGCACCCGCGCCCGTTGGCGGCCTATTACTTCGGCGACACCGCAGAAGGGCAGGCGGCGTTTACCCAGCAGACCACGTCGGGCGCGCTGGTCATCAACGATGTGATGACCCATGCATCGGTGGAAGAACTGCCGTTTGGTGGCGTGGGCGCGTCGGGCATGGGCGCGTACCACGGCGTGCATGGCTTCCGTCAGTTCAGCCACCGCAAGGCGGTGGTGGTGCAGGCCAAAGATGGGGCGTCGAACCTGCGGCTGCGTGCGCCGTATGGGGAGAAGGTGGGGGCGCTGGATGAGGCGCTGGGTAATGCCTTGAAGCGCTGATCCCAAAAGCCTATGTTGCGGGGTGCATAAGCAATGGCCCCGCGCGGGGAAACAGATCCGGAAGTGATGCCGCATCTGCAGATGCAAACGCGGATGCATTCAACACATGCATTACAGGCAAACAGGAGTGCCGACAGTGAAGTATGCCGTGGCTGCCATTGCGGGTTTGGCTGTGCTCTCTGGTTGTGCGACCTTCGGCGGCGATATGGTCGTGCGCGTTTCGGGAAGGGTGCCGACAGGCCAGAGTGATGATGGCGGGCTCGGTTGCGAGCTGAGCATGCTCGGAGAGAGCGGCAACGTGGTTTCGTCGAAACCCGTTGGGCGCGTGTTCTCGGTTCCCATGATGGTCGTAGCCGGTCCCGAGCCCAAGGGCTACCACTTCATCGTCCAGTGCAGGGACGGTCAAAGATTCGAGTCCGACGTGGTTCAGATCAGCAGCCAGCGCTCATACGCCAGGCACCTGGACCTGGGAGAGCTTCAGGCGCGGTAGCTGCGATCAGCATGGGCATGCAGGACGTCGACCGCCGGCCGGAAAGCGGTCGCTGACACCTGTCACTTGTTCAGCGGGTCCGGTCTGTCAATAGTGAGCGCCACCAACCGCCCTCCGTGCGGGCACTCACTGAAAGGACGTCCCGTGAACCTGCTGCTGCCCATCCTCTCGCACACCCCGATCTGGGTCTGGGTGATCCTGGCGTACCTCATCACCCGCGGCGTCGCGGCCATGCGGCCAGGACAGACCTCGCTGCGGAGGCTGGCGATCGTGCCGGCGCTGTTCACGGTGTGGGGCATCTGGTCGATCAGCCACCGCTACGGCGGTTCGCTGGTGGCGTGGAGCGAGTGGCTCGCCGGCATCTGTGCGGGCGCGATGCTTGGCTGGGTGCTGCTGCGCCGGGCGACGCTGACCGTGAATGAAGCGACGGGCCGGTTGTGGCGCAGCGCAGACTACAGCCTGCTGCCGCTGCTGCTGGTCACGTTCCTGGTGAAGTACGGGTTCGAGGTGGCGCTTGCGGTGTCGCCTGCGCTGAGTGCCAACGGCAGCTTCAGTGCTGCTTATCTGCTGTTGTCCGGTGGGTTCACCGGGATCTTTGTTGGCAAGTATCTGCGGTATCTGTCGGTGCTGCGCAAGGGCATGCCCAGCAATCTGGGCCCGGTGCATTGAGGTAGGGAGGGCTGATGGCTCTTCGATCGAAGCTTTGGCCTAGCCCACGCTTGTCCATCGAGACTGCTGGGTCTGGTTGTACGCTGGCTTGTTAGCCGGACCCGGCCGCCCTACGATCAAGCTGTATCAAGGGAGAAGCCCGCCATACGCTGCTCTGTGGGTAAGTCGTATGCCCCGAACCACGGGACCGTCTACCAGGTAGTTGGACCGCTAAGGATTGCTCAGTGAACGCTTTGGTTTCTGCTTTTCAGATTGAGTTTCTAGTGACGGCGCTATGTGCATTTGTAATTCTTTACATGCAGGCGCGTGCCTATCGCAAACACAGGAAGCAGTTCTTCCTTACTTTGGCAATCTCAACTGTATTCGCGATAGCCGCCTTCTTTATGAGGGCGCTCCCGTATTTTCTTCATATTCCTGAAAGCCAGTCGATCATGCTGTACTGGCTATCTGTCCCGCTAGCTATTCTTGCCACTGCACTTGGCACATGGGGCAGCGTCCAACTCTTTCAGGCATTCGATGCCAAATAGCATCGCTGGCATCGCGGTCTAACCAAGGATCGCGCTGTACCAAGGGGAGAGCCCGCCATGCGGTGCTTTGTGGGTAAGTCGTGTAACCGGACTCCGGGGTCCGTCTAATAGGTAATCAAGCCGCATGGACAGCTCTGATCGCATCTCGCTTGATGATCTCTCAGATGTCCGCAAGGCCGTATCGGTCATGCGTTTACGATCAATTCTTGCCGCAGGTGTCGGCGGAATCATCTTCAGCGCTTTCGTGCTCGCGGCATGGCTTTGGGTACGCCCTGGAGAGGTCTCTGCGGCCATTTTCCTGGCGGCGGTCAGCTACGTCCTGTTCGGCCTGCCGCTATTGGTGCGTTGGGTGCGACACTGGCGCATGATCTATCAGCGCCTTGCGGACATTGAGCTACGAGTCCAGGCTGGTGAGGTCGTGTATGGGTCGCAAGTGAAGTTCCCCTAGCTTGTGGCCTGACAGTTCATTCAAGCCGAGCCCGCCCCCCGGTCGGCTTGCCTCCAGAGTTGAGTGTCCGCTTCTGGCCGATAGCAGCAGTGCGCTCGACATGGCAGCATTCGAACAATAACGGCCACTGGTGCAGCGGCCGGGCACCAAGCTGCCGATCCGAGGTTCTGACTTGGCCTGTGCTGGATCAGGAGACGGTCAGACTATTTCCCGAGGCCTGCGGCGGGGTAGATTTCACTGAGCCAAATGTAGCAATGTGTCCTACGGGCGGGACGACGTCGCAGCTCTTCTAGAGCCAGAGAAATCCTGTTTGATTCAGCAAGAGCCGGGAGTATTTCCCGCTCACTAGCGGCGACACTGGCGCAGACGCGAGGTTGAATAGATGAAGAAGTTGCGTGCGCGTGCGACAAAGGACATGGGGGAAATTACTCCAGACGCAATTAGGAAGGTGGTACTCAATCTTTTCCGCCGCCGCCACGACTATGGCGACTTTGACCTCTCAGAGGTGGTGGCTGAACTTGGCCAGCTTGGGATTTCGACAGTAAAGCAATTGCGGCTACTTCTTAAAAAGCATCGTCGGTCAATTCTCAATGATGAGAGAACTCGGATGACCCACGCTGAAACTTCATACCTTCTTTCGCATTTCGACTCGCGAGGTATTGACGCACACACGAACACCTCTTGGTTTGCGATTACTGGTTTAGTGCGAGAGGCACTTGAAAAGGAGTTCGGGTGGGAAGTGGTGGAGCAGTTCTACGTAGAAGCGCCAGATGAAGGCTACGAAGAAGAGGCAGAATGAGTTTGCGTGCGGATCAATATTGCAACAGGATAAATCGTTCCGCTGGAGCTTCTGGAAGTGGACGATTGAAGGTAATCGACACATGCCGGATTTCTTCACGATGCCCATCAATGCCAGAGGTCTCTTCTTGCGCTCTCTATCTCTCGCATCCGGCTGTGTGCTCGCCCTCAGTGGATGCGGGAATGGCCGCTTAGGAGAGCTGCAAATGAAGCCCATCTACGCGGAACTAAGCGGTGTGTACTACGTGGGGGGTGAGGGCGAAGCGATCGACCCGGTGCGGGATGTTGCAATCTGGGTGTGGAGCAACAAGAGCGAGGTATTTGGCGACCAAACGGCGGCCAATGATCCTGACGGAGATGGTGTGGCGTTTGATCTCGCGTTGCGCTTCCCGGGTCAGCAGGCGACGGATGCGAGTGGGATGTTCTACAACTACCAGCGGGAGTATGACCCGGCGGTGGGGCGGTACTCGCAGAGTGATCCGATTGGGCTGATCGGAGGGGTGAATACTTACGCGTACACTGAGAGCAACCCCGTCAGCAGTGTCGATCCGCTGGGGCTTGCCAAGATCGTCCTCTTCAGGGAGGAAGAAGAGAAGTTCTACAAAGGCGCACGGTCTATGCCGGACGTCCCTGGGCGTTGGGCGATCTACGCCCATATGAGTCCCAACGTCGTGCAGAACGACAAAAAGGGTGGCGCAAGAATGAATGTTGCGGACGTCGCAGCAATGCTTGTAAAGGCAGGGTGGAAACCCGGCGAGCCCGTTGACTTTATGGGGTGCCGATCCGCACAAGGCGATAATTCGATAGCTGAGCGATTCTCAAGGGCTTACAATACGCCGACCACAGGCGCGACAAACTATATGTGGTTCAATCCAGGCGGTGTGTCTGGAATATGGGGGAGGACCGATGAGGGTCAGAAAGATGCCAGCAATCCTGGCCTATTCATGTCATTCTAAGGAGAGGTGAATGAATACCCGCATGAAGCTGCTCACCATCATGATTGCTTCCTTCGCGACAGGTTTTTTTTGTGTCGCGATCAATGCAGCAACGAGATTCATTCTTTGAAGAGGACCAAGGGAAAGATGTCTACGCGCCCGCAAGTGCCTCTCTGAGTGCCTCCCAGGTATCGGATCTGATGATCAAAGCAGAAAAGGGCGACATCTCTGCGATGCGAAAGCTCTACCTTTATCATGAATTTGTTTCAGGAGATGATATCGAGGCTCAGAGATGGCAGCGAAAAATGGCCGATGACGGGGACGTAGAAAGCCGAGCCGCGATCATGTCTAGGCTGGCGCTTTCATCTGATAAGGACATGGTTGGTCGTGAGAATATATTGAATGCTTGTGCGAGATGGTATAAAAATTGATCCGCTCAGGGGGGGGGCATGCTCGAGGCGGGAAGCGCCGCGATCAGCAGGGAGGGCGTGAGTAGGTGATTCATCTCCGTGGTTATCGCCGCATCGCTTTCCTCATGTGGAAAGAAGCTGTTGGATGCCCTGCCGGCTTACGAAAAAAAGGCAATCATGTCGGGGGTGATCGTTGAAAGCTTTTCTCTTTATCGTCGCGGCCCTGGTTGTAATCTATATCGGGAGTTGCTCGGCAGTATCTGTAACAACCACAAAGAAATTTGATCAAATTCGAGAGGGGGATTCTAGAGTCTCAGTGCTGGAGTCGCTGGGTAGAGCTGATTTCGTTGAAACCGAGGGCGAAAGATTCACTCGATATGCGAGTGTCAAATGTAGCCAGAGGTGCGTTGAGCGGCTGTGGTATGAGAACAGGCTTAGTCTAGATACTGAAGCGTGGTCTATCGAAGTGGATGCCAACGGAAACGTTATACACACTGCGCATTGGGCATCGCCCTGACCTACTGGTACATAGGAAGCTCGCTCTACAGATTGCCTGTGAGTCGAGGATTCATCTGACTGCTCATTTGAGATTGCGGACAAATTCTCATTGGAACTCCCGAGCTGAGCTGTGAGTTTGGGTGCGCAAATAGCATTGGGTAGCAATGTCCGCTTCTGGCCGGAAGCAGACATCAGCGCTGCGCCGGCGCCTGACGCGGTGCTACTCTCCGCTTTCGACCCCAAAGCAGACATTCTCCTTCGATGCCGCGAGCTGTCATAACTGTCCTGTCAGGTGCGAGTGACGACGCCGGATCCGAGGCTACGTTCAATGCCGAGTGGGAGCTTGTCGAGCAATGGTTGGACCGCTGGCGAGACAACATGGCTACCTGCCCCGAAAACTTTGAGGGGTGCGGTTGTTGCGTCGTCTATTGGGAAGTGGATGCACCGCAGTGTGCGCTAGAGGAGCTTCCTTCTCATCTCCTGACCGGCACGTGGTAGCCGACAACGAACGTCCGCTTCTGCCATTGGTGTCGCCGCCGAGCCTAGCGCTGGCTCCGGTTAAACGTCGGCTTGTTAGCCGGGCCCAGCGGCCCTAAGATCGGGCTGTATCAAGGGCTAAGCCCACCGTATGGCGCCTTGTGGGTAAGTCGTACAATCGGACCTGCGGGTCCGTCTATCAGGTAATTGGGCCTTGTCAGATGATCTCTAAGTACTCCACTGTGGTCGTTACGGAGATTCGGCATCCGCCGACGTTCTACGATCCATTCAAGATCAATAAGGCGCCGCCCCAGGTTGGGGACCGAGGTGCTGTCGTCGATTTGCTCCGTGGATTCGGTCTGCCCGACCGGTACGTTGTTGAGTGCATCAGTGGGTCGGGTGAGACAATTTGGCTTGGCGATTTCTCGGCGGATGAGCTGGCCTTGGCACCGGCCGACGCCTGACAATGCATTCAAAACGAGCCCGCTTCGCGGGTCGGCTTGAATCAAAATATTAGGCCTCTGCGATGAAACATCTCTTGCAAGTCCAAGACACGTTCCAAGTAACGGGCCGAGGCTTGGTCGTTGTGCCTGAAATCCCCATCGCGCCCCGCTTTGCAAACTTCACCGATACGGTTGTGGTCGAGCCCCCAGATTCCGAGCCATTTTAAGCCTCTGCAAATTTCTCTCTGACCCATTTCAGCCCGGGAGGCTTCAAGCTGCACATTACCTTCCCCGGGCTGTCTAAAGGGTCTTTGCCCATCGGGAGCTGCATCCTCGTATCGGATTCGGCTGCCGACAGGCTTTTGGTCGCAGAGGCATAAAAGTTCATTCAAGCTGGACTCGCTTCGCGGAGCGGCTTAATTCCAGAGTTCGAGCGTCCGCTTCTGGCCGAAAGCGGACACCGGAAACACGCTGACCAGTGCTTCGTGCGTGCTGTCACAACATCTGAGTGCACAGGGTTGGCACATTCAGTGGTCAGCCTGCAGATCATCGACCGCCGGGATTCAATCTCGACATGTCCGGGGCCAGCGCCTGCTATTTGAAGGCCTCAGCGTTACGGCTTCGGTTCTCCACTGATTGCACGCGACGACGCTTCCGCCGCTTGCAAAAGCTGTGGCAAGTCTGCATCCACCATCTGTCCATTTCGCTTCAGTATCTTTCCAGATACGAGAACGGTGTCGATGTCACTGGGGCGTGCCGAATAGACAAGCAGGGCCGAGGGGTCTCCGCCGCCAAAACCTGCCAGATTGAGTGAATCAAGACGGATGATCTGAAGGTCGGCGCGCTTGCCTACTTTCAGCGTACCAATTTCATCAGCCAAACCGATGACCTCGGATCCTCCTCGAGTGGCCAGCTCAAGGAGGCTGCGTGCATCCGGCGCCGCTTCACTACGCCGCGCACCACTCAAGGTAAGTGCTGCAAACCGCATGGTGGCGAACATGTCGGCACTGCCGGCCAAGGAATTGCCATCGATACCCAAGCCTCGACGGCTGACTCCCGCATAGTGATCAAGACGGGTCAAGCCGTAGCCCACGCGTTGCTCGCTGATAGGTGTGAGCGCCAGGCGTGCCCCCGCCGATTCCAGTGCCTGCAGCTGTGCGGCACTGGCGTCCGTGGCGTGCACAACCGTAAGCGAAGGGAACAGGTAGCCACGTTCGATGAGGGCGTCGAACATTGGCCCGGGCTCGCCGCTCACATGTACCTGGACGGGTATTTCAAGTTCACGTGCTGTATCGAACTCGCGCTGCCGCATGGCCCAGTTGCGCGCATCCTCGCGATCGCGCGGAAGCCGCCAGGCCAAGCCGATGCCAATCTGGGCGTCGTCCTTCTGTCTGGAAACGAGCATGCGGAGCTGGTCGAGATTGATCGGATGCTTGGTCGACCGGTCAGGGCCGCCGTAGTACAGCGTTCCGCGGATGCCTGACCGCTGCAGTGCTCGTAACCCAGCTTCACCATGTGCCGGGCTCGACACGTTATCGAAGAAGTCAGCAGTCGTGGTGATACCGGCCTGGATCAGTTCTACTGCCCCAAGATGCATGGCGGTTTCCACATCCTCCGGCGTCATTTTCGCAGCCGCCTTGGAACTCACCGGAAAGAACTGGCCGTCCCCGTTTCGGAACTGTCCACGCATCGTGGTGGTATAAAGGTGCGAATGGGTGTCGACGAAGCCGGGCAGTACGATTGCCTCGCGCGCGTCCACAATCGTGGCATCGCTGGCATTCAAGCCCTTGCCAATCCCGGAGATTCGCCCGTTTCGTATCAGTATGTCGGTGTTCTCAAGGTCGCCCACGCCGGCGTCCATGGTCATCACATAGCCGCCCCGTATCAGAATGTCTTCGGCCTGGGCGGTTGATCCACTCACCAGCAGAGCAGCACCGACGAGAAACATCGGAAGGCTTGTCTTCATGCATGCGTCTCCATCAGGAACAAGCGTGACGTTGGGGAATCCATGGACAGGCCGAGTGTCGCATCTGGTTGCACAGGCATCTTTACAACGTCTACACCTGGCTCGCTGGCGCTACAGTTCAGCGCTCCTCACCAACATCGAGAGGGGTATCCCCAGGGCATCGGCGATACGAACGAGGGTAGAGAGTTGAAAGTCCTTCCTGCCCTGTTCGACGTGCCCCAGCTGGGTCCGGTGCATTCCCAGCTGGCGCGCCAGCTCTATCTGCGTGACACCACTCTTTCGACGCGCGCGCATGATTGCGCGGCCCAAGGCCGATTGCGGGCTGCTGTAGGCATCAGAGCGCAGCGGTAGGGAGCTAGCCATTGTTGGGAATCTCAGTTGGCAGGCAGCTGCTTTGCTGCCTGCAGCTGCGCTCGCATCCTGGCGACTTCCTTTTCATCGATCGGCTTGGCCGCATTGCCCCAGCTGTTGCGGATGTAGTCCAACGTCTCGGCAATCTGGCGGTCGTCCATCTTCCACGCGAACGATGGCATGCCCGCGCCGGTGGGCTTTTCCATCGTCGATGCAGCACGTCCACCCACCAACATCACGTGCAGAAGGCTGGTGACGTCGTCCGACAGCAGGGCACGATTGCCTGCAAATGCGGCTGTCATCCCCCCCATGCCCTCGCCGCGAACGCCGTGGCATGCAGAGCAGTTGACCTCATAGCGCAGCGCGCCGCGTTGCATGGCGGGCGTATTGGCAGCCACTGCAGCGGGGCTGCCACCCGGCGATGCTGGCAGGGTCTTCAGGTAGGTGGCGATGGACTTCAGATCGTCTTCGGTCAGATGCTGGAAGGAGTGTTCAACAGCCTCTGCCATCGGGCCACTGGCTACCGACACGCCATTGGAGCCGGTGCGCAGGTACTCAACGATCCCCTCTTCAGGCTCGTTTCCCAGCCCCGAGTGCGGGTTGGGGGTCAGGTCCGGGGCGTACCAGTCGCCCAGGTTGCCGCCCTGCAGGTAGCGGCTGCCGATCTCAGCACCCAGCAGGTTTCGCGGGCTATGGCAGGCGGCGCAGTGCGTCCCACCGTCCACCAGGTACTGGCCGCGCTTGGCCTGGGGCGAAAGACCGGGCGTAGGGGTGAAACCGCGGTTGTCGAAGAACAAGAGGTTCCAGCCCGCCATCGCATAGCGGATGTTGAAGGGGGAGCCGAGACCTGCGTTCTCGTGGACCTCATTGCTCACCGGCTTCACCGTGGACAGGTATGCCCACAGATCATGCATGTCCTCATCGCTCAAGCGCTGATACGCGGTGTAGGGCATTGCCGGGTACAGCAGGCCCTTGCTGCCCTGGCCGTGTCGCACTGCCTTGAAGAAGTCCCGCTCCGTCATTGCCCCGATGCCCGTCTCACGGTCGGGGGTAATGTTGGAGGACATGATCTGACCGAACGGGGTGTCGATCGCGTACCCGCCAGCGAACTCGCCCTTGCCTGCGGTGTGGCAGGCAAGGCAGTCGCCGGTCCTCATGACATAAGCGCCGCGCTCAATAGCAGCGCGATCACTGCTCGTGGCGTCGGCCAAGGTCACCTTGTCATCGGCCACGTTGGAGCGGCTGACGTTGAGCCGGCTCCAGCCCAAGCCTGCAACCCCAACCGCCGCGACGGCCAGAACAATACCTGCAATGCGCTTCTTGCTCGCCATGGCTCAGCCTCCCGCCAACGGGCGCGGGTCGCGCACGTAGTCCTGGTGAATCTTCTGTGCGGTGCGGATCGCCAGGGCTCCAAGCGTGCCGGTCGGGTTGTAGCCTGCATTCATCGGGAAGGCCGATGCACCGACCACAAACAGGTTGTGGGCATCCCAGCTCTGCAGCCACGGGTTCACCGCGGAGGTCTGCGGATCGGCACCCATGACGGCGCCACCGACGACGTGGTCAGATGCCACGATTCCGGTGGTGAACGCCTTGTCGGCGAAGTTGAACGGCGACACATGGGCGGCGCCCATCTCGCGTGCGATTTCCACGGCGCGGTCCATGGTGAACTTGGCCATGTTGCGATCACTTTGCGCGTAGTCGTAGGTCAGGCGCAGCAGCGGCACGCCGAACCGGTCGGTGTAGTTGGGATCCAGATCGAGCGAGCCCAGGCGCGTGGGCATGGAGCAGCCCTGATTAAACAGCACGCCGTAGTTCTGGTAGTACTTCTTGTAGCCCTTCTTGAAGCCACTGCCCCAGCGCGGAGTGCCAGGCGGCAGGTTGGACGCCTTGGCGATGGGGGCGCCATCGCGCGAGAGCGTCAGGATGCCCGCACCGCCAATGAAGTCGAGTTTGGAATGATCGAAGTTGTCGCCGTTGTAGTCATCGATCTGCGAGCCGAGGCCACCGGCACCGATGAAGGGGTTGATGGTTTCATCCTCAAACCACAGGTCGGTGCCTGAAATCGTCTGGAAGCCGAAGTTGCGTCCAATCGTGCCTTTGCCCGTGTGCGGATCGTAGGTCTGGCCGATCTTCGAGTTCAGCAGGATGCGCACGTTGTCGACCTGGAATGCAGTCAGGCAGACGATGTCCGCAGGCTGCTCCACCTCGGTACCGTGTTCGTCCACATAGGTCACACCCGTGACCGTCTTGCCATCGGCCGCCTTGTTCACCCGGG
This sequence comes from Stenotrophomonas sp. S41, assembly GCF_016624625.1. Lineage (NCBI taxonomy): Bacteria > Pseudomonadati > Pseudomonadota > Gammaproteobacteria > Lysobacterales > Lysobacteraceae > Stenotrophomonas > Stenotrophomonas sp. S41. Next base: position 19,647 of record NZ_JACVTV010000013.1, read on the forward strand.
TCACGCAGGCCTTGGTGATGACCTGGAAGTTGGGTCGCCGCATCAGCACCGGGAAGATGCAGGCCTGCGGGCTGGACTTGGAGAAGTTGCCGCACCCGTAGGCCAGGCAGTAGCCACAGTAGGTGCACGCGCCCATCGTCACACCCAAGGGGTTCACATAGGGCTGGGAGATGTTGGCGACCGGGATGGTGAACGGATGCAGGCCCATTCGCGTGGTCGCGTCATTGAACAGTTCCATCATCCGCAGCGTCTTCAGCTTGGGCGTGGGGTAGTCACGGCTGCGCGGCCCCTCGAAGACGTTGCCCTCGTTGGAGATCTCGCCCTTGATATTGCCGGCCTTGCCGGAGATGCCCGCGATGCGTTCCCAGCGGTCATAGAACGGCTCAAGTTCGTCATAGGTGACGCCCCAATCCTGCAGCTGCATCTCGCCGTCATCGGCGCGGGACCGGCCGTAGCGCTCGATGGTCCGGCTGCGGATCTCGAAGTCCCAAGGGCTGAAACGCCACGCCATGCCAGCCCAGTGGAAACCTGCACCGCCGACGCCACCGCCCATCTCGAAGATGCCAAAGTCGCGCAGCGGCGCGGCAACCTGGTCCAGGCTGTTACGGAAGCTGACGGTGTTGTCGCGCGGCGGCGAGAACAGTTCCTTGCGCTGGCCCCAGCGCAGTTCGTCCGGGTCAACGGCGGGTGGGGTATGGGTGGATGTATCCATCCAGGGGCCGCGGTCGATGGCGACCACATTCAGGCCAGCACGGGTGAGCTCTTCGGCCATCAACGAGCCGGACCAACCCAGACCGACGATGACCACGTCGGCCTTTGAGCGTTTGTTTGCCATGATGTCTTCTTCAGCTAGCGAGAGGCTGACTGCCGCAGGGCGGCGCTCAGTCCTTCGGAATGAGGCTGACCGGCTGCAGGCCCAGAGCCTGGCCGGTGCGATCAGCGTAGAGCCGGTAGTCGTAACGCGCGCCGGGGAAGCCGATGAGCTTCCAGCCGACCATGTCCTGGTTGCCGCCGTACATCGGGTCGGCAAAGTAGCTCTCACGCGCGTTCATCAGCATCAGCTCGAAGAATGCCTTCGTGTTGACGTCGCGGCCGAGCTGGATGCTTCCATCTTCCATGCCCGCCAGCGTCTGGTCCTGCAGCTCAGGCGGCAGATCAGCGAAGCGCTTGCCATGGGCACGCGATGCATAGGTGTCCAGCGCCTTGATGCCCGTGGCGTAGCGCTCACGCGGCGTAGCGATGAACTGCGGCTTCTGCATCAGCTGGTCTTCGCCCGGCGACTTGGGACCCTTGCGGTACAGCATGGCGCCTTCCCCATAAGGGCCGGCCAGCTGACCGTCGAGAAAGACCAGCGCGCCGGCTTGGGTGGCAGAGGGGCCGAGCTCATCGGCCGGGATCAACCGATCGAAGACCGCGCCCAGCGTGCGACGCTCCTCTGCATCGGTCAGGACCTTCCAGCTGGTTCCCTGGTGCACTGGGGAGGGCATGAATGCCTTGTCCAGTGACATATCGTGCGGGTAGCCCCGCATCTCTTTTGCAATGGCACCCGCCACAGGTACAGCGGCTGCGGCACCCAGGGTCAGCAAGGCTTGTCGTCGTTTCATCTTCCGCTCCTGGCGGGGAGCGGCGTGGCGCACGACAGCGCCGGGGCCCTGCCCGCATGCGGCGTATTGTCGCGGCCGCTAAACGGACCGGCCCGGAACCGTTGACGATAAATCGTCAAGCGTGCCCTAGAAGGACAGCTGGGTCTTCATGCCGATCACCATGGCGTCATGGTTGTCCGAGCGCCCGCCTGGGTGGACGACGTACTGCAGTACAGGCTGAAGCACGACACCCGGCAGGGCCTGCAATGTGTAGTAGGCCTCTGCGGTGTACTCCGTGTGCGCCGAGTGCGTGTTGTTCTGCAGACCTCGCCCATAGCGGGGATTGACCTCCGTGGCACCGATGCCGATGCCGACCTGGTCATGGACCCGCGTCGAGCCGACACCGGTGTAGCGCAGGATCACATGGGTCGTTCCATCGATGGCACCCGTACGACGATCGGTGCGGGTCAGATCAAACATCACCCGGAGTCCGGACTGCGGATCGCCTCCGTTCCCATGGGTCAGCTGCTGGTGCAGGCTGGCATAGCCACCGTAAGCGCCGGAACGCATGAGGGCTGGCAGGCCGGAATCACTCCAGGCCGTACCGGTTTCGTCCCTCCAGGCGTCAGCTCGCGGGGCGCTGCTGTACCAGCCACCCAGGGCATAGTGGCCAGAGAGGCCGTTGACCTCCGGGTCCCAGCCGAATTCCACGGGCGTGAGCGTTCCGACCGTGCCCGAGGGCGCCAGGCGCAGGCCGCCACCGTGTTCGTTGGCATACGACGGATTGATCTGGTACGCGCCAACCCGTAGGTACTGGTTCGATCGCGGCTTTACTTCAAGCACCGCAGCCCATTGGCTGGCAGGGCCATTGAACCAGTAATCGCCTGCGAACATGGCTGGCTGGCTGCCGCAGAAGGTCAGGTCCATTGCCATGCAGTCCAAGGAGTTGAAGTCGTCGCCCACCGCCATGCGGCCGGCCTTCACTCCTACCCTTCCGTCGGACCATTTCTTTCCTACCCACAGGCTTCCCAGCCGCCAGATCGACCCGCGGCCGTAGGTTTCCTGGCTCTGCAGAAGCTGGCCAAGGTTCGCCCGTGTATTGAGGTTGTCGCCGTCGCGCAGCGAAACGGATGCCTGGGCCTGCATGCCGTCCCAGCCCCACAGCCGCTCCAGGTCCAGCCGGACCCCCATGGCCAACTGGCCGGCATGCGTGCCGGTATGACGGTCGCCACCACTCAGGTTGCGGGCATCCTCGGAGGTGTAGCCTAGGTCGACGGCTATTCCTTGTGCTTCCAACGCTGCTCGGCGGCCCTGCGCATCGGGCAACAGATGGCCGGCCGCACCAGCGCTTGGGGAAAAGACGAGCAGGCCAGCCAGAGGCAGCCAAAGCAGATGGGGGGAGTGAGACATACGTGTGTTCCGGCCGGAAAGACGCCAACCTTCGACCAGGCACGGTGATCCCTAGTACGACGGCGGCGCGCCGCAGCTTAGTGCAGCCGTCCACCCGGTCACGGGGTGTGTTGACGATAAATCGCCAATACAAGGCTCGTTCGATTCGTGGTACATCAGGCACATCAACCATACTTTGCAGGGATCAGCAGCGTCAGCGGACGCGTTCTCAAGGTGGATGAGAGTGCCGGACGAGTAGCCTACGGACTCAGGCAACACTGTTCCTGCCCCAGCAAGGCGGTTCAGTAGCAGAAGAGCGCGTCGCCCTAGCTGCTGCCATGGTTGTTACTAGACTTACGAAACATTGAACAACTAACAGAGATTCTGAACATGATTAAGAGCATTGACCACCTTGTGATCACGACGGTGGATGAAGACGCATGCGTAAAGTTCTACACGGAAGGACTGGGAATGCGGCTTGAGACGTTCGGACAGGGGCGCAAGGCCCTCTGCTTCGGATCGCAGAAGATAAACGTTCATGTGAAAGGCAAAGAGTTCGAGCCCAAGGCGCATCTGCCTGTGCCTGGAGCCATCGACCTTTGCTTCGTGGCAGCGATCCCGTTGGCCGGGGTAATCCAGCAACTGCAGGACAATGGAATTTCAATCGTGGAAGGTCCAGTGGCAAGAACAGGGGCTGTGGGCCCAATTCTTTCGGTCTACGTGCGAGACCCCGACCTGAACCTGATTGAGATTTCGGAGTACCAGTAGTACCTCGGCCAAAAGTTCACTAGTCGGTTGGACTTCGCAGTGCTGCTTGACCATAGTTGGCGCTCGCTCATTGACATACGCGGCGTATGTCAATAGCATCCGTCGCCTACTGAAGAGAGGCGACCACGTGGCACGTCGAGCCAGAGCCGACATGATTGAAGAGACTCGGGGCAAGCTGATTGCCGCGGCTCGAAGGGCATTTGGGACAAAGGGCTTCGCCAAGACGTCCATGGACCACTTCACTTCAGAGATTGGCCTCACTCGGGGCGCGCTCTATCACCACTTCGGCAGCAAAGAGGGTCTGCTCCAAGCTGTTGTGCAGCAGATCGAAGATGAGGTCGCTGTAAAGCTCGATGCTGTCAGCTCTGCGGCGGCAACGTCTTGGGAAGGCCTGCTAGCGAGATGCCACCTCTACACAAGGTTGGCTTTGGTACCAGAGATTCGTCAGATCATCCTGCAGGACACCAGAGCCGTGTTCGGCGATGTCCCGCTCCCGAATCAGCTCGTCGGAATAGATGCGATCGCTCGGATTTTGGTGCAACTGATCGCCGAAAAAACTATCCGTCCGGTTGATCCTCAAGTAACCGCTCGGATGATCTACGGGATGGTGACAGAGGCTTCGTTCTGGATCGCAGAGGTCGATGCAGACCAAGCGCAGCGGCTGAACGAAGCAACCATTGCAATGGATTCAATGCTTGCCGGCCTGAAAGGCTGAAGAGACCAAAGTGGCAGCACGAATATGAAGATCAAGAACGACAAGAAGAACTACGGCGCGACCTCAAAGTTCTTCCACTGGACATCTGCCGCATCCTTCATTGGCGCGTACCTCGTTGTCTACTACGTCATATGGTTCATGGACGATACCCAGCCCGAGTCCATGCCAGTGCTCAACGTCCATTGGGCGCTTGGATTGATTGTTGGGTCCTTGGTGATTCCTCGCCTTCTCTGGCGTTGGCTGAATGTTGAACCTGAGGCTCCAGAATCATCGGCTGCTGAGCATGTGCTGGCCCAGTGCGCCCACTACGGGCTGTATGCGCTTATGATCCTGATGCCGCTCACCGGCTACGTCGGAACTGGAGCGCCTACCGATTTTGGACTCTTCTCCGTGACAGCGTTCAATGAAACCAGGCTCTTTGCTTGGTTCAGCTCAGCAACCGGGATCACCTGGGAAGCATTTGAACCACCGGTTGACGCTGTTCACCACTTCGTTGGCAAATGGGTGGCTTGGGTAGTGGTTGGTCTTCATGTCATTGCCGCACTTATGCACCACTTCGTCCGACGCGACAACGTGCTTGTAAGGATGATGCCGGGCAACTGGCAGAAGTAGCCAGACGTCCCTGTGATGGTGCGGAAAACCCCATTTCTCAGTAGGTAGAGAGCGAAAATGACGATCGAGAGTATTGCGGCATTTGTTTTGACATCTACGATTCTCGCTTTCGTGCCGGGTCCCGACAATCTTTTCGTCGTTACCCAAGCTGCTATGCGCGGGCGCGTAGCCGGCATGAAAGCCGTGCTTGGACTGTGCAGCGGACTGCTGGTTCACACCACGGCTGTTTCACTGGGCGTTGCAGCACTGCTGCAGCAGTCGCAGTTTGCGTTCTCCATCCTGAAGTACGTGGGTGCCGCATATCTCTTGTACCTTGCGTGGATGGCGTACCGCTGGAAGCCTGACGGTACCGCTGTGGCCGGGAGCGCTCCGCCAGCCAAGCCATCAGAGAACTTGTACCTGCGTGGGCTTGTGATGAACATCGCCAACCCAAAAGTGTCCATCTTCTTCCTGGCATTCCTTCCGCAATTCGTCGAACGATCAGCTGGCGGGATGAAGCTTCAGCTCCTGACGCTTGGGATCATCTTCATTGCCGTGACAATCATCTGCTTTGGCCTTCTGGTTGCGGGATCGGCAACGATTGGCGCCAAGTTCCTGAAGTCCGAGCGTGCCCAGAAGATCATGAGCAAGGTCTCCGCGCTCGTCTTTGTCGGGCTAGCTGCGAAGATCGCAACAACGCGACTGTAACTCGCACGGGCAGCGAAACTTTGGAGGTCGCTCTCCGAAGTGCTCCATCACAACATCAGGAAGCGCTCAAAAATTTGAGCCTTCTTGCAACATCAGCGGTGGGTCAGCTCCGTGCGCACGATAGGCGCGGCCTTCAGCGCGCCGGGTTCTCCGGAGTCTCGATCCGGAACCGCGTTGGGCCGGGCAACGGGCCGTCAATTTCGCCGCAGGCGTGCATCAGGGACTGCAGCCCAGCCAGGACCTGGGCGTCCGGGTCCTGGTCAAGCACCAGGTCGAGCCACCCCTCTTGCATCAGCCGCTGGTGTTCAGCCGTAGCCTCATGGGTGATCCACGCAGGTCTGGGCAAGCCTGATCCACTGAGTGCCGATACGATGCCCGCCGAAGCCACCCCGGTGTTGTAGAGGGCCACGACTGGTCCCTCTGCACGCAACGCCTGGCGCATGGATGCCCGGCAGCGCGCCTCGTCGTCCAGGTGCTCGATAGGAGGCTCCGGCACCAGATGGGGGTAACGCTGCCGCAACACGCTGACGAAGCCGTCCATCCGCTGCACGTGCGCCAGCCAGGACATGGAGGTGGCCATAAGGACAACGCGCCCGGGGCCGTTGACCATTTTTCCTAGCAGGTAGGCCGCAGTACACCCTGCCAGACGGTTGTCGATGCCAGTGTACTGACGGCCTTCGAGACCGCTGATGTCGCTGGTGACCGTCACCACCGGCACGCCTAGCCGCTGCTGATCCACCAATGCGGCACGGATTTCCGGTGTATCTGCAGCCGCGATCAGCAGCCCATGCCGCTTGTAGGGTGGGCGCTGAATGAAGGCCAGCATCTCGGCTTCCTGCTCATACGGCCAGTGGTGCCGGTGGACGGCGATGCGTGAGCCAAGCAGCTGGGCGTAGCGCTGCACGGCCGCGTCCAGGTTTCGGTAGTAATCATTGTCCCGCTCGTAACCCAGCACCACATCGAACCGAAGCACGCCGTGTGCCACGGTCGGAAGCACGCGCGGGATGCCCAGCGACCGTGCCGCCTCGATGACCTTGCGCCGCGCGGTGTCCGAAACACTCCCGCGCTCGTTCAGTACCCTATCCACCGTGCTCTCACTGACCCCCGCCACTGCAGCGATCTCGGTGAAACGGGCACTTCGCTTTCGCCGGGGAGCGGGGTCTGGCATCGGATCAGGGACCAAGGGGGTACTTGGGATGATGCCACCAAAATTTCAGGACGGCGCTCCTGCGCTCCTCCTCGGTTTTTTCACATCGGCAAAGCCAGCTTTTTTCCCCTTCATTCTTCACGCAGCTTGGGAACCCGCTCGACAGCATCAGGATGTTGGTGTCCGCTTCTGGCTGAAATCTAACATCGAGCCCCGCTTCTATCCCCTTCAACCAGACGTCCCCCGTTGTCCCGCCATGGCAGCGGCGGTAGAGGACCTGGAGGCGATAGCTCTTTGCATTGAACGGAAAGACTGCGATCTGTAGTGGCACGCTACTGTCGACATCATGGCAGCGCGCCGATGAGCGATAAGTAGGTGGACGCTGCGCTATAGCCACGACCAGAGGCTTGGTACTGCCGGCGTTGCTGGCAGCAGTGTTGGAACGAAGTCCAACTCGTCACCGGGAAAGCTCAAACGACGATACGTGCAAAGCAGTACGCCTGATTGCCTACTATATTTTGGCCGACTCAGTCGACCGGTATGACAAGGTAATTTTCAACCACAGGATCACGTTCTTGAGTCATCAAACTGCCAGCTGCGCAAGAACTCATGCAATTCCTCGGGGGTGTGCACTTCCAGCTTTCCCATGGCAGTGCGCTTCTGACTTCGCGCTTCTCCAACGGAGATATCAAGTCTATTGGCGCTCCAATCTCATCTGTGAGCGTGGCCCTATCGGACAGAGCGAATCGAACTACAAAGTTCCTTCTATAGCGGAGATCTGCAGTTGAAATGCGAGCCCCCAAGTCCCGCGACCAGGGCACTGTCTAAGAACTCTGGTAGCGGATTCAGGTTGGCCCTCACCAGCTCGGAAACGATCAGAGGCTTGCATGACCTGAGCCCAGTGTCCTCGTCGCCACTGCATACATTAGGTAGAGAAACTCATTCCTTAAGCAAAGGCAGCTTCGCAAGCATGTCGCGCATAGCAATCGCCTCCCAGGGGAAGTGTTCCGTAATTCCGAGGCCGACGACATCAGCGACCTCCGCGACGTCATTAATCAATTGCACGACCTGCGCGATACTCATGCGTCCCTGAGGCGTAGCGTCCCAGAAGCCTTCAGGTGCTCCGGGATCGTTAAAGAGCAGACCCGAAAAGGCACGCGGATCGAGGACGTCCAGGTCGAAATGGATGGCAACATGCCTAGCGCCAGTGCCTTTGAGCCATTCGAGGACACGGCGCGAGTCCTTAGCCAGATCTTCTGGCCCCGCCACTGCCAACCCCAGCTCTCCGATCTGCTCCTTCTCCCAATCGCTTGGGCTGTTTAGGCCGGCTAGCATTACGTTCGACGGTGCGATCGGGCGCGACACCATTTCGGCGAACTCCGGATCCCCTCTGCCCATTAGGTTGCCCAGAACCATCGCGTGCGCATTGACGAACTGATTTGGAGTCATGATGTCAGGGTGTGTATCCACCCACAGCACAGCCAAGTCACCTTCGTATCGTTCATTCAGATAAGAGAAAGGCATCAGATCGACTAGGCAATCGCCGCCAAAAACAACTACGCGATCGGGAGAGTGAGCGTCCAAAATAAGCTTCGCGCGGTCGGCCTGCTTCCTCAGGGCGTCTCGAGCGAAGATCCCGTCTTGGACAGGAAGATCTGTGCGATAGGAATCTACGCTGACAGTCTCAAGCGGGGCCGAGCTCTCGGGAGCAAGCCAAGCGAGCAATCGAGCACCGATGGAGTAGGCAGGATGATTCCCGCCCTGCCATTGCGGGAACAGAAGTCTAAGGGTAGTGGTGGCTGTGGCCATGGGGGAACCTTCGAGTGCGGACGAAATCGCCATCGGCGAAGGTTACTGGCATACAAATTCTTGATAAACACCCTTACCATTGCCGGACATGTACATGAAAGGTGGTTAATCATGGATAGGCTCCTGAAGATGGAGGTGCTGATTGCAGTCGCTGAATCGGGCTCCTTCGCCGCCGCCGCAACGCGATTGGGCATGTCTCCGCAGATGGTCGCAAAGCACGTCCAAGGCCTGGAGTCCAAGTTAGGCGTGCGCCTGATCAACCGGACGACTCGCAGGCAAAGCCTGACAGAGTTCGGTGAACGGTACCTTGAGCGTTCGCGAAAAATCGTTGCGGATGCCGATGCTGCCGATGCCTTGGCCGGTGAAGCCATGGCAGAACCCAAAGGCCGGATCCGAATTAGCGCGCCCGTGAACTTCGGCGCGGGTGCGTTCATGGGCTTCCTCAACGAGTACCTCTTGGAATACCCACGGGTAGACATTGAAGTCATCCTGGCAGAGCGTGCTGTGGATCTTGTAGACGAGGGATTCGAGGCCGTCTTTAGAGTTGGCGCCCTATCTCTTGTCGACAGCTCGACACTTGTGGCACGCCCGCTCAAGCCAATGCAACTCATCCTCTGTGCCAGCCCGCGGTATCTGGCTAAAGCCCAACTACTCCAGCACCCGTCAGACTTGGCTCAACACAACTGCATCTGTTACGTCTTTTCGGACGGGCAGCCAGAGGTTGTGTGGCGCTTCAAGGGAGAAGGCGAGGAGATCGGTATTCGTGTCAGTGGCAATCTGAAGGTCAACGACATGAACTCCATGATCAGCGCTGGTTTGAGTGGGGCTGGGATCATCCTTGCAAAGGAAGACGCAGTTGCTGACGCGTTGTCGTCAGGAACCTTGGTTCGAGTTCTACCTTCGTATGAAGGGCCCCAGATCCCAATGCGGTTGATCTACCGTCGCGATCGACAGATGACCGCAAAGCTTCGCACGTTTGTCGACAAGGCTGTGAAGACGTTCGGTGAGTGACAACAGAGCGATCACGGCGCAGCATCCTCAACCATAGGCTGCTAGTGACGGAACAATTCAGTCGTTTATCCCGCCTTTTGGTAGCAATAAGCTGGCGCGACTGAATTAGGCGCGCAGCGCCGAAAACGTCCTTACCTACTCGCATACCCTGTCTAGCAGACGATGATCTGGCTCGGGCAGCATCAACTTGAGCCAAACGATTTTGAACGAAGAAACCAGTTCCACACCGTTAGGGAAGAATTTTCCCTTGATCTCTCTTGCGCTTGGAACTTTTGCACAGGTCACTGCAGAGTTCCTGCCGGTAGGTGTGCTGCCTGACGTGGCCTGCGCCTTCTCTATCAGTGAAGGCCACGCTGGCCTGATGATGACGCTCCCAGGCCTTCTCGCCGCTATCGCCGCGCCGGGCGTCATGTTCGTTGCCGGCAAGACCGATCGTCGTAACGTGCTTCTATTCTTAGGAGCAATGCTTCTTGCATCCTCGCTTACCTCGATGTTCGCCCCAAACTTTGGGGTAATGCTAGTTGGAAGAGCAATGCTCGGCATCTCACTTGGTGCATCATGGGCTTTGGCACTCGCCGTGGCCGGACGCCTCGTCACGCCTAGTCTGATCCATAAGGCAGCAGCAATCGTCTTTGCTGGTGTGACTGCAGCCATGATACTTGGCGTCCCATTGGGAAGTTGGATTTCTGAGACGCTCAACTGGCGAGTAGCCTTTGCTGCCTCAGCAGCTCTTGCCTTAGTTGCACTGGTCATGCAATGGGCAAGCTTGCCGAACCTCCCTTCAACAGCTTCGCTTACGCCCCGTGCATTGACGACCTTTCTCCGGAATCGAAGAGCAGTATTTAGCATTGGCCTCATCTTGCTTGTTTTCGCTTCGCACTTCGCCACCTACACCTTTGTAAGCCTTTGCTTGAATGACGCCGGCGTTCATGGGCATGCGATTACTTGGACGCTCTTGGCATTCGGCGTGGCAGGACTGGCGGCCAATCATCTAGCTTCCATCGCAGTCGCCAAGCACCTAAAGACGACACTAATCCTGGCACTTGCCATGATGGCAATCGTACAGTTGGCTTTGCCTGCCTTGAGCTCGGGCACGGCGCGCGTAGCGCTGGTGATCGCGTGGGGAGCCGCTTGGGGGGCGATTCCGCTGTGTATGAACATGTGGCACCGCGAGGCGCCAGGGGGGCACTCGGAAGCAGGCTCAGCCTTGTTCACAACGTTTGTTCAGGTGGCTATCGCCGTTGGTTCCGCAGGTGGTGGTTTCCTGGTAGACACCGCAGGCCTATCTGTTGCCTATACGGCCCCAGCGGCGCTGGTCGTAATCGCAATAGTGTCCGTAGCGGCAGCCCGACTTCAAAAGGTGTCACAACAAGTATGCGGACGCGCATGATCCACGGCAGACTTCTGAACTCAACCCAAAGTACCTTCCGGGCTTGGCTGGTGATTGGGAAGACTTCTCGAAGTTAGGGGAATGTCAGGTTTTGGTCGGAAGCGGACATTGATTGAATGAGGTGCCAAGATCCCAAAAATGGGCGCAACTAGATCGGCTTGCCACTTCCACTTTCCTGCCGCGCATGCGCCACCCGCGGCCGCCTCAGCAAGGAGCGACAGGCAATGCGTTGCATTCGGATACTAGCCATACTGTCCCTCGTGCTAGGCCAGATGGGGTGCAGGGAAGAGGGGGAGAGTTCAACGCACCCTATGGGTCAGACGGGAAAGACCTGTACTGCCTACAAGGGCTTTGATCACCATCCTCCTGAAGTGGTTGTTACTGAGCTTGCCAAGCGGGGGTTCGATAGTCGCCGGTTGATTCATAGAACAGTCTGCGGCTCGATCACCAGTTGGGAACTCCTTCCTGAAGGGGCCTCGATCAATCGGCCGCCTCCTCCAGATGCCTACGTGAACGTCCGACTGAGGGAAGACGGCTACGTCTCCGTTAGTCCGGAGCACCCATGATGTCGGCAGGATGGGGGTGGAGTGGCCATACGCTCCAGCCTCCTGTTCAACGTTGCGTTGTGCCTCGCGCTTGTGGTTGCGCTGGCCGCAAAGAAGGCTGCAGGCGAGCAAGCAGTTGCGATAAGGTCGTAATGATGACTGACCGACGAAATGGCTGGACTACATCAAGGATCGCGAATGTAAGCCTGCTCACGGCTGGCCTCGTCGTAGGCCCAATGGTGACCGTGGATGATGCCGGGTCGTTCGCTGATGCGCTGATCCTGGCCCTGGCGTTCGCTGGGCTCAATGTTCTTGTTACAGGCTTTTTCTCGATGCTTTTGAAGCAGCCCATGCACAGGCCGACCATGGATGAGCCGTTGTATCAGTACGGCCAGTTCATCCAGCAGTCTTTCATGGCAGGCCTGATTCTCTGTGCAATGGCACTGGGCGCAATGAGCTACACCGTGATCACAGGCGCAGGGCAGGGATGGCGGTTGTTTGCTGCGATTGGCGCAGGATGTCTGCTGGGTTCCCTGGTTTCGTCGTGGTTGTTTTCTTCCCGCGGATCCGTGGAGCGGTAGCTTGAAGTGGTGTGCCGCTGCGGACTCGCGGCACACGCACTCACTCGCCCACCTTGATGGCGGTGGGTGAATCAGGGCGAAAGCTGGATCACATCACTGAGCTCAGGCCCCCCTCCGCGGTTTGCGCTGCCGGATGTGATCCAAAGCGTGCTCTCATTTGCCACAGCTTGTGCGCCGTGCCGGCCGACAGGCATGGCGGGAAGAGCCGTCCACGTCTGGGTCTGCGGGTCGAACTGCTCTACCTCTGAGTGGGCCGCAACCTGTCGATCGCTCTCCCCACCCAGAACCAGCAAGCGGCCATCGAGCCGGACGGCAGCCGTACCTGCTCGAGGCGTGGGCAGGTCTGCTTTCAGGGTCGACCACGCTCCCTTCTTTGGGTCGAAGACATCCACCTGGGCAACGGTGGGGGACAAGGGCTCCCCAGCATCCGCAGCGGACAATCGACCACCTGCGGCGTAGATCTGTCCATTCACCACCGCTGCATGGAAGTGATCGCGGGCATGGGGGGCATCGGGCAACACGGACCATTGGCCGGTCACGAGATCCAGGCTGTCGGCCCAGGGCACATAGCCGCTGTTGTGGCCTCGGGTGTTCCCGCCCAGGATGTAGGCGAGGTCTCCAATGACGACAACACCGGAGGCACCGCGACGTCGCTCCTGCGGAATGCGAGGTCCTTTGGACCAGGCATCCTTCGCAGGGTCGTAGATGTACACATGTTCGAGCGCCGGTTCCTCAGGGAACTGCCCGGTCAATCCGGACACGATGAAGATGCGACCGTTGTGTACTACCCCTTGTGCGTGATGGATTTCCAGCGGCGGTGCCGTCAGTGTTCTCCAGCGCCGGGTCTCCAGGTCCAGTACCTGGAGGGGACGATCTCCACGGCCACCAAATACATAGAGATCCTTGGCGATCAGTACTGCCGAACTTTCATGCCTTGGCGTTGCCTCGCCCAGCGTGTCGATCTTCTGCCATGAAGCAGACGCCTTCGGAGTAGTCCCCGCGGTTTTGGAAGGCGTAGCTGCCGACGCAACGCCGGAAACAAAGCTGGCGGAAAGGAAAAGTATGAGAGCGGTACTTGATCGCATGGTTACTCCTGGTGAGCGCAGATGTGCGGGCTGCTGCAAGCTGACCATAACCAATGAATGCGCTTCGTAGTGAGTATGAGGCGGCGCTTGCTCGCTGGTCGTGGCTATGCGATCACGATGATCCGGCTGCGCCGGTCACGATGCGCCCGCCACCCGCAAGCGCCGCCAGCTCCTCTGCCTGCCCCTTCGGGAAGAACTCCTTGAGCAGATCAAGCAGCGCCGACACCCTCGCGCTGAGCAGCCTACGCGAGGGGTACAGCGCCCAGATCTCGATGGGCGGCGCCTTCGCATGCCCCCACGACACCAAGGCGCCATCCCTGAGGTCGTCGGCAACCAGTGAGAAGGGCAGCAGCGCCGCACCAGTGCCTGCGCGCACGGCATCGCGCACCATGGTCAATGCGCCCAAACGCAGCACCGGATCCACCGCGATACGCGTCTCGCCACGCGGCGTCACCAGATCCCAGGTGGTGGCACCGCTGGATGGCCGGAACACCGCAGGTGCCGTCTCGCCCATCGCGGGCAGGGGCATGTCCGGGTGCGCCACTGCCACCAGACGGTCGCGCACCAGCACGCGCCCCACCAGCCGATCATCCGGATCCGGGTTGACGCGTATCACCAGGTCGTAGCCTTCTTCCACCATATCCACGGCGCGGTCTTCAGTGGTGATATCGAGCCGCACCTGAGGGTGGCGCCGCGCGAATTCGGCTGCGATTTTGCCCAGTGCCATCTGCGAGAACAGCATCGGCGCGCTCACGCGCAGCCGGCCACGGGGCGTGTCGCCGCCCGAGGCGATGGAGGTAGCCGCCTCCTCCAGATCGGTCAGCAGCGTCTCGGTGCGCTCGAACAGCGCCCGACCTTCCTCGGTGAGCTTCAATGTGTGCGAGCCACGCTCGAACAGCCGCACCCCCAGGCTTGCCTCCAGCTCACCCACGCGCCGGGACAGTGTTGCCTTTGGGCGGTCTGCGGCGCGCGCGGCGCGGCCAAACCCACCGTGCCGCGCCACCAGGTTGAAGTCGGCCAGGGCCAGCAGGTCCATGTGTTCCACCAGTGAGACGGGTGGTCCAAGTATATGGGCTATCGGCCCGTATGCGGATCAACAATCATGAGGCCTCACCACTCACCCGGAGTACCCCATGACCATTCTTGTTACCGGCGCCACTGGCACCATCGGCCGTCAGGTCGTCCAGCACCTCACCCAGCGCGGCGCGAACGTCCGCGCCCTGGTTCGCACCCCCGCCACCGCCAACCTCCCTGCAAGCGTGCAGCTGGTGCAGGGCGACATGCTGGATGTGGATGCCCTGCGCCTCGCACTCGAGGGCGTCTCCACGCTGTTCCTGCTCAATGCCGTGGTCGCCGACGAATTCACCCAGGCGCTCATCATCCTCAACGTTGCCCGCGAGGCCGGGGTGAAGCGGGTGGTCTACCTGTCGGTGATCCACAGCGACCGCTACGTCAACGTGCCGCACTTCGCCGGCAAATTCGGCGTGGAGCGCATGATCGAGCAGATGGGCTTCAGCGCCACGATCCTGCGCCCGGCCTATTTCATCGACAACGACCTCACCATCAAGGACGTGGTGCAGGGCTACGGCGTGTACCCCATGCCGATCGGCAGCAAGGGGCTGGCGATGATCGATACCCGCGACATCGCCGAGATCGCCGCCATTGAACTGCTCAACCGCGAACAGGCACCGGACAACAGCGCGCTGACCCGCCTCAACCTGGTGGGCCCGGAAGCACTGACCGGCGAACAGGTCGCGGCCATCTGGAGTGATGTGCTCAACCGCACGATCACCTACGGCGGCGATGACACGGCCGCCTTCGAGCAGAACCTGCGCCAGTTCATGCCGGCGTGGATGGCCTACGACATGCGGCAGATGGCCGAGCGATTCATCAGCGACGGCATGCTGCCGGGCGCGGGCGACGTGGAGCGCTTGATGCAGTTGCTCGGTCGGCCGTTGCGTACGTACGGCGAATTTGCGGCCGAGCATGCGTCAGCGGGCTGAGGACAGCGCCGGGGCAGCGGGGGAGCCGCTGCCTCAGGTCACCGTGCGCCACACCGTTTCATCTCCCGCAGATTCAATCGCCACAGAGGACGCTCTGGGCGGGTTGATCGCCCGGGCCAGATCCCCCAGCGTGTAGGGTTTGCGCAGCAGCGCGAAGCCGTGATCGGTCTCGCGTGCCAGCAGCTCGCTGTAGCCACTGGTCAGCACCACATGCAGATCGGGATAGCGCTCGCGAAGCATCTTCGCCAGCTCCAGGCCGCTGATGCCCGGCATGACCACATCGGAAAAAACAGAGTGGTAGCGCTGATGGTTCTGCTCCAGCTCGGCCAACGCATCGCTGCCGTTGCGGGCAAGGAAGACGCCGCAGCCGAGCTCGCGCAGTGCAGACACCGCAAATGCAGCCACATCCACGTTGTCTTCCACCACCAGCACGTTCAGACCCTTGGCGTCGTGCAGCGACTGCGTCTCGGAAATACCGACGGCCGCGGGCGTCTGATGTGTCAACGGCAGATAGAGCACGAAGGTGCTGCCTTCGCCCACCGTGCTTTCAACATCCACCTCGCCCTCAGACTGCTTGACGAAGCCAAACACCTGGCTGAGCCCCAGGCCGGTACCTTCACCCACGCCCTTGGTGGTGAAGAACGGATCGAACACGTGGGTCATCACCGAAGCATCAATACCGCACCCGTCATCGCTGACCGAGACCGCGGCAAACATGCCTTTCAGCGGTGGCGCAAACCGTACCGATGGCATCGCCTCCACCCGCCGCACGCAGATGCGCACCGTGCCGTGCTCGGCAATCGCGTCGCGCGCATTTACCGCCAGGTTGATCAGCGCGGTATCCAGCTGTGTCTTGTCCAACAGTACATGGAGCGGTTTGTCGGGAAGGTCGAGCTGCAGGCCGACCCGCCCGCCGAGCAGGGTGCGGATGATGTCGGCCAGTCCTTCAACGCCCGCGCAGAGGTCGAATACTTCGGGTGACAGGGTCTGCCTGCGCGAGAAGGACAGCAGATGGGACACCAGGCTGGTGGCGCGATCGGCCGCTGCACCGATGGCCTCGATATGGCGATTCTGCCGCTCGTCGCGAGGGCTGCCGTAACGCAGCATGTCCACCGAACCGGTGATGACCTGCAGAAGATTGTTGAAATCGTGGGCGACACCGCCGGTCAACTGGCCAATGGCTTCCAGCTTCTGCGATTGCCGCAGCTGCTCGCGCGCCCTCACCAGTTCGGCATGGGCCAGCCGCGCCTCCTCGCTGATGGCTTCCACCTGCCGTGAGTGCTCATTGCGTTCGGAGACGAACTCGGTCTGGTCGCTGACCACGCACAGGATGCCGCCGACGCTGCCGTCAGCAATGCGGATGGGCGAGTACGAGAATGTCCAGAAGGTCTCCCGCCGCGTGCCATCCCGATCCATGAACACGCGCAGGTTACGGAAGCTGCGATGGGTACCGGCCATGGCATCGGCAATCGCACCGCCCAGCTCGTCCCAGACGTCGTGCCAGACAATCCTGACCGGGCTGGCCATGGCGCCGTCCAGCTTGTTTCCCATCCAGGGCGAGAATGCGTCGTTGAAGTAGAACAGGTTGTCCGGCCCCCACGCGATCCACAGCGGTTCCGGGCAGTCGAGGATCATCGTCAGCACGGTGCGGAGTTCTGCGGGCGCTGATTCAGCCAACCCCGCGTGCACCCACGCGCTGTCCTGCAGCAGCCCGTATGCCAGGGAGTCGGGAGAGGACACCGGTAGATCGCAACGCCGCATGTGAAGACCTGTTGAGCATCTCCTCACAGGGTAATCGTGAACGGTACAGATTGCGTGACGGCCGCTGTTTCACGGCACGCGGGCCAAGCAAAGACCCGGCGTTGACGCGGGATCCGTACATTTCCTTTCAGGCAAACCCACCCATAAGCACCATGGCAAACCGCGCAATCGCCTACGCCAGCGAGGCAATCTCCGGTCTTGATCCACAGCGCCTGACCGCGATGGTCGAAGACGCGGCCCGATTCAATCACGATGCCGGGATCACCGGCGTGCTGCTGTTCGATGGGCAGCGTTTTCTACAGTACATCGAAGGCCCGGAAGATGCCTTGGGCGTGGCGTATTCGCGCATTCTGGGCGCCAGCAGCCATCGCGAGATTGTGGAGTTGGCGCGGGGGCGCGTGGGTCGCCGGGTGTTCCCGTATTGGTCCATGCGGCTGCTGCCTGCCGATGCACACGAGCTGAGCCAAGCGGCCTATGCAGACTGGCGTGGCTTCGTCAGACGGGCCGGACGGGAGGGCAGCCCCTGGGCTGCCATGGACCACCTGAACGCGGTGGTGCAGCCTCATCTGGGCTGATCTGCGCCCGGGGATGCCGGGTGCTATGCATCAAGCAGTGCGATGACCTCGCGCATGCCCAGCACCTTTGCGGCACCGGAGCGCTGCAGAAGCTGCAGCGCCGGCTTCTGTCGATCCGGCAGGGCAGCGGTCGCTTCCCATGCGACGACCGTCTCGTATTCACGCGAATTGGCGTCGAGGGCAGTGGCCAGCACGCAGGAATCCAGTGCCATGCCGGCAAGGACCAGGCGCTGGACGCCCAGCTTGGCCAGCAGCACCGGCAGGGGTGTTGCCAGAAACGCGGAATGTTTGGGTTTGAGGATGAAGTAATGCCGCGGCTGCGGCGTCAGGCGTTCGGCAATGTCTGCGGCATGCCCACCGCGCTGGCGACACGCTTCAACCAAACCTGGGAAATCACGCTTCCAGTCGCCAAAGTTGTCGTTGGCGAAGATGACGGGCAGATCCCGCTCGTCGAACGCAGCAATGAGAGTCGCGGCCTCGTAAGCTGCCCGGACTGCCGCCGGGCCGAGCGCGCGGCCCTCGGGGAAGTCAAAGAGGCTGAACAGGTCGATGATGATCAGCGCGCTTTTCGTGCTCATGGTCAGCGTCCATCAGTTGCTGCGCTGGCGTTTCGGCGGCGCTGCCACGCCATCACCTGGCCGACCACCGCGGTCAACAGCAACAGCGCATTGGTGACCACGAACACGATGGAGCCCAATAGCGCGCTGTAGATGGTGAACAGCGTGGAGGCGGTCATCTGCCCGAGGAACAGCCATTTCGACACGGCCTCCGGGTGAGGAGACTGCCACTGTTTGACCATCTGCCGGATCAGGGTGGCCATCAATACCACGGTGGCCACCCAGCCCAGAATGTCTGGATGCATGCAGGCACCTCGGTGTATGCGGGCAAGGGGGGCGCCGCCGTCGCTGGCGACGTCATGGCAGGCCAGTGCCCGGGTTACGCCGCCTGAGCGGCCTTCGCGTTGCCGCCACTCCTGGCCAGCAACATGTGTCTTCCGCTCCCTTGATGGCCATGTAGGCATCCCGTCTTGAAGGAGCCTGCAGACTAGACGGGTGCCCTGAAAATTCCGTCGAACGGTTCGTGAACGAGAAGTCTCGGCTTGATCTTCTGTCTTCGCGTTCGGTTAGCGCATTCTGGTCATAAGCAGCCCCAGGGAAGCCCTCTCACTCCAACGAGGGGTCTGCACATCGCTCGCTGACCATGCCGCCCCCAATGAAGCTGCTGACAGCTGCGACGAAGCAGCCTGGCGCAACCAACGGCAATAGATGGGCGCCGCGGTCCACCGTGTGGAACGTGACAGGACCTGACCCGCGGAGCATGGCGGCGTGTTCCTGGGCACCGGCGTAGGCGGTATTCGGATCCAGCGTCCCCTGCAGGATCAGTGTCCGTGGCAGGGTGTCCGGGGTTTTTCCGAACCAGGCATAACGCGGGTAACGCGGGACACTGCCACTGACGAGCAGGCCGGGAATGGGACTGACGAACAACGCATCTTTGGCCTCTTCGTTCACGGTCTCCATGCTGAGCTCCGGACGTGCGTTGTTCTCCGACGCGGCGATGAGCATCACCAGCGGCAGGGCCGGCTGGTTGTTTCCTGCCTGTCCCAGCTGCGCCAGCGCGGCATTCCAGTCCTTTACTGTGGCAACGAGGGTGCGGGCATCACCCTCGGAAAGGTCCTGCACGATCTTCGGCATTCGATCGCGCAGCGCAGGGAAGCTCAGCAGAGCGGAGAAGAACCGGCGCAGGTCGCCACCTGGCACGTCCTTCTGCCAGGCCGCATCTTTCACCGCCAGCAGCGTCCGATATTGTTGGAGGCTACGTTCATCCATGCTCTGCCGCCCGACCTGGTCAACAAGCGCGGTGCGCCGGCTGAGGTCCCATGTTTCAGTGGTCTCGGGCGGCACCAGTCCGTCGAGGATGAGCCCATCCACATCAAGATCATTGACCTGGAGCGAACGCAACGCCAGCTGGGTGCCGTAGGAAACGCCATACAGCAACACCTGCCCGCTGCGATCTGCCTGTGACATCAGAGTGCCAAGGTCATGCGCAGCCTCAGTGATGGAAAAGGCCGACGTGCGCTGCAGGCTGGCGTACATGCTGCCGATGCACGGGCCCCATTCGGCGCCTGCCAACCCCGTACCTTCCGGGCTTTCAGGTGCTTCCTGGATCGGGCAGATCCGCGATGACCGACCCGTTCCCCGGTGGTCGGGGATCACAAGATCAAACCCGGGGAACGCACGCTGGTAGGTCTGCACAAGGGGATACAGGGACGCGCCCGACTCGCCCGGGCCGCCAGAGATCAGCCAGACCTCGCCTCGTCTGGGTACGTCCGCACTGGCCGCTATGCGCCGCAGGAACAGCGTAATGTGCTCGCCTGATGGATCGGCATGGCGAAGTGGAACGTCCACCGTGGCGCACTGTGATCCGAGCAGGGCGGCTGACGCGCCGTCCTCGCAAGCACGTGCCTTGGGTGCAGATGCACTGGCAATTACGGGTGAGAACAGAAGCAGTACCGCCCACAGTGCACTACGACGCATCGGCCATCCCTTGGCTTGAATGAGCGCCTACGATGAGGGCTGGATGGGGAAACGGGCGAATGCCGGAAGTAACCCAGAGCGGCTGTTGCTGGCTGGTGCTGACTGGAGGAGCACAATCATTCCCGACCGGGCAGCGCCCCGGCTGCCCCGGCGGTTTCATGGGATGATGCGCCACCGCGCCCGACTGCCCCTACATGCATACCCTGACCGATCCCAATCTGCTGAACGACATCGCTGAGATTGGTCGTATCGAGGCGGTGCCGCGCATCCTTGAAACCGTGGCCCATATCACCGGCTCGAGATTCACTGCGATTGCCCGGGTGACCGAGACGACCTGGACGGCCTGCGCCACCTTGGACACCCTGGGGTTTGGGCTGGTTCCAGGCGGGCAACTGGTCCTGGAAACCACCATCTGTGATGAGATCAGGCAGTCACCCACCTCGGTCGTGTTTGCGCAGGCCAGTGCACACCCGCTGTATTCCAAGCACCACACCCCGCGGATCTACGGGCTGGAGAGTTACGCGTCCGTGCCGATCCATCGCCCGGACGGCAGCTTCTTCGGCACCCTCTGCGCTATTGACTCGACGCCGGGCAACTTCGATGAAGCCCATATCCGACGCTCCATGGAACTGCTTGCCGACCTTGTTGGGAATTACCTCGACAAGGAGGATCGCCTGCTGGAAGCAGAGACAGCACTCACCGATGCACAGCGGGTTTCAGACCTGCGCGATCAGTTCATTGCGGTACTGGGCCATGATCTTCGCAGCCCGCTGCAGGCGATCAGCGTGGCTGCGGATTCGCTGGAAATGGACGCAACGTCTGAGCGTCAGCAGCAGATGCTCGCGCACATCGCATCGGGCGTCACCCGCATGGATGGGCTGATCAACGATGTGCTCGATTTCGCCCGGGGCCGGTTGGGTGGCGGCATTCCGATCTCGCTCCGGGAAAGCCATTCGTTGCAGGCCGACCTTGAGCGCGTTGCGGCGGAGGTGGCAATCGCGACCGGTCGCCAGGACATCAGCGTGCAGATGCAGATCGAGGGCAGCGTGGTCTGCGACCCCAGCAGGCTCTCGCAGCTGCTGGCCAACCTGCTGACGAATGCCGCCCAGCACGGCGAGCGCTCTGCGCCTGTCACGCTGAGGGTTCACGCCGCATCCAATGCTCTGACCCTGGATGTGCACAACGCAGGCTGCATTCCATCGGAGAGGCTGGGTAACATTTTCAGCCCGTTTTCGCGCGAGCAGGGCGAGCTGCCGAGGCCCGGCCTGGGTCTGGGCATTTACATCGCATCGGAAATTGCCAGGTCTCATGGCGGGACACTCGAGGTGGCGTCCAATGAAGGCGCGGGAACCTTGTTTACGTTCCAGATGCCGGGCGCAGGACGTTCGTAGGGACCGGGAGACGGCGGAGTTGGGTTAGTCGGGCTCTGGGCGTAAGCGAGAGCGCTCTCAGGCCCCTGCCTTGCCCCGATCCAACTGCCGATATCCAATCGCCTCCGCCAGGTGTGCGGTCCCGATCCGCTCGCACGCATCCAGATCCGCAATCGTGCGAGCCACCCGCAGAATCCGGTGCATCGCCCGAGCCGAGAGCTGCAGCCGCTCGATCGCCTGCTCCAGCAGATCCTGATCGCCCTCGCTCAACCGCGTGCACGCCCGCAGCGCTGCCGGTGGCAGATGCGCATTCAGCCCACCCCGTGCGCGTTGCCGTGCATGCGCCGCTTCCACCCGCGCCCGTACCACCGCACTCGGCTCGCCCAGCGGCGTGCTTTCCCGCAGCTCCACTGCATCCATCCTGGCCACGCTGATATGCAGGTCGATGCGGTCCAGCAGCGGCCCCGACACGCGTGCGCGGTAGCGGGTGATGCGCTCATCGGTACACAGGCAGCGATTGCTGCGATCCCCCGCCCATCCGCACGGGCAAGGATTCATCGCCGCCACCAACTGGAAGCGCGCCGGGTACTGCACACTACGCGCCGCACGCGCGATGCGGATATGCCCGGACTCCAAAGGCTCACGCAGCGTCTCCAGGGCACTGCGGTTCCATTCGGGAAGCTCGTCGAGGAACAGCACCCCGTGGTGGGCGAGCGAAATTTCGCCGGGGCAGGGTGGATTGCCGCCGCCCACCAAGGCCGCCGCACTTGCGCTGTGGTGGGGTGCGCGAAACGGCCGCTGCCGCCAGCGCCGCGGGTCCAGCCCTTCGCCACTCACTGAGGCAATCGCGGCCAGCTGCAGCGCTTCGTCCTGCTCGGTGTCCGGCAGCAGGCTGGGCAGGCGCGAGGCCAGCAGGGTCTTGCCGCAGCCGGGGCTGCCGATCAGCAGCAGATGGTGGCCACCGGCGGCAGCCACTTCCAATGCGCGACGTGCATGTGCCTGCCCGCGCACGTCGGCCAGGTCGGGCAGGGGCAGCGGTGTGGTGTCCACCCGCTGCACCGGCGGCAGCAGGCGAGGGTTGCCCAGCCCGGCGCAGCATTCCAGCAGGGTGCGGGCCACGCGCACGTCGGCATGTTCGGCCAGGGCGGCCTCGGCGGCATTGCCCGGCGGCACCACCAGGATGCGCCCGGCCTCGGCAGCCGCAATCGCCGCAGGCAGCGCGCCGCTGACCGGACGCAGTTCGCCGGTCAGGCCGAGCTCGCCGAGAAACTCGTAACCCAGCAGCGACTGCGGCTCGACCTGGCCGCTGGCGGCGAGGATGCCCAGCGCGATGGCCAGGTCGTAGCGGCCGCCTTCCTTAGGCAGGTCTGCCGGGGCCAGGTTCAAGGTGATGCGCCGCTGCGGGAAGTCAAAGCGCGCACAGAGCAGGGCGGCACGCACGCGTTCGCGCGACTCGCGCACGCTGGCTTCGGCCAGGCCGACAATCTGGGTGACCGGCAGGCCGCCGGACAGATGCACTTCCACCCGCACCAGCGGGGCATCGACCCCGGCGCGGGCACGGCTGTAGACCAGCGCCAGGCTCATGTGTGGTTCCTGCGGAGAGGTGCTTGATGGTGCGACGCGGGTGCAACTGACCGCCATCAGGGTTTTCAGAGCGCGCGGCTAGGAGATCGCCCACAGCTGACAGTCATGACCTATGGCAGGGGTGTTCGGTGTGGTAGGTAACTACATTACTAGCACGATTTGCCGCGAGTCGTGGCGTGGCGCTCAAGCGCCAGCCTCCACATTCCACGGGTCTGCGTGCGCCCGCACAGGGGATGTTCCATGGGCAAGGCAATGACGATGTGGGCAGCGACCCTCCTGCTGGCGACCGCCGGTCTGGCGCACGCAGGCGAGATTTCGGTCAAGCGCGGGGGCTACACGCTGCAGGGCGAGGAGACGGGGACCGGCAGGACCGCGGTGGTCTTCGAGGCCGGCTTCGGCCAGGGCCCGGGTGCCTGGAAGCAGGTGATCGGCGGCCTGGGTGGCGACTACCGCAGCGTCGCCTACGCGCGGGCTGGGCTGGGCAAGTCAGGCACCGATGGCGTGACCAAGCGCATTGATGACCACCTGAGTGATCTGAGCGCGCTGATCGAGACCGTCGCGCCGGGCCAGCAGGTGATTCTGGTGGGTCATTCCTACGGCGGGCTGCTGGTGACGGAGTTCGCGCGGCGCCATCCAGAACGTGTGCGTGGCATCGTGCTGATGGACCCGGCCACGCTGGGACAGCGGCAGGCCTACAGGAAGGCGGATGCGGCGCGGGTGCAGGCGGACGATGCGGCGCTGCTGGCGATGCTGCCGCCGTCGATGGCCGCGGACTACCGCGCGCTGGTCGAGCAGCTTGATGCGGCAGATGCGGCGAGCGAGCGTTCGATGCCGGACGTGCAGGTGGCGCTGCTGACCGCAACCCGGGTGGCCGACGCGCCTTTCGTCTTTGAGGAAACCGCTGAGGGCAAGGTGATCTGGAAGGCGCAGCAGGCGCTGCTGTTCTCGACCTTCGCGCGCGGTGTGCATCGCTACGTTGCTACCGGCCACGACATCGCCAGGGAAGATCCGGCTGCGGTAGTGCAGGCGATTGCTGAGATGGCCGCGATACCGGCCGCTGCAGACCGCTGAGAAACTGCGGTCGACGCCCCAAGGTCATGCCGACCACATGTGACGGACGGTCGTGCCATCATGCAGGTCGCCGGGCCCGCGCCGAGCCCGATGCGCGGATCTGACATTCACCAGGGAAGGAGTTTTTCATGGCATGGCCACGAGGATGCATGTTGCTGGGACTGGCGGCGTTGCTGTCGTCCTGCGCAACACCCTTCCAGCGTCCGTCGGCGGAAAAATTCCGGCTGGATATATTCGATAACGCTGACGCGCGCAGATTCGAGATCACCTTGACCTCCCTGGACATGCGCGCGATGTGCGTCTCTGCCGAGAACTGGCCAAATGACATCGGCGGTTTTGATGTGTCGCAGGAAGCGACCTACCTGCAGGTCGATGCAAAGGCGCTGGCGCCGAGCAGCATTTTCTCCAGCATATATTGCCCCGGTGGCTGCGGTGAGCATCGCATTTCCCCCAAGGCGACGCTGCGACGCACGATCAACTACGCAACGTTCGGCGATCCCGGGACGATTGCTGCATCGCCGTCAAAGGTGCTGCACTTCGTTGCAACGCCGTATTACTGCCGCTGATCTGCCCCAGATCGAGGGAGAGCAGGTCAGAGCTTTACCGGGTGGTCCCAGTAGCACACCGCCATCGCCGGCCCGTAGCGCGCCACCAGTGCATCCACCGCTTCCTGGCCCTGCGGGCCTTCGTTGCTCGACACCGGCGCGCCGATGCCGGCCAGTACCGCATCAGAGAGCTGCATCAAGGTGATCTTGCGGTCGGTGGAGCAGTG
The DNA here is from genome assembly GCF_016624625.1 of Stenotrophomonas sp. S41. Taxonomy (NCBI): domain Bacteria; kingdom Pseudomonadati; phylum Pseudomonadota; class Gammaproteobacteria; order Lysobacterales; family Lysobacteraceae; genus Stenotrophomonas; species Stenotrophomonas sp. S41. Next base: position 44,639 of record NZ_JACVTV010000013.1, read on the forward strand.
CCGCATGACAATGAGATTGGGCTGGTTGAGCCGGTCCATCCATTCGAACAGCTGCGGATAGATTGACGCGCGGCGCAGGAATGCATCCTGCCGTTCGATGTTGCGCTGCAGGCGTTGCCTGCCTTCGGCGGTGACGTCGGGCAACTTCTTCATGCGGGGCACGATGCCGCCATGAAACAGCACGACGCTGTCGGCCATGACGTGGCGCGTGCGCGCAGGAACAGGTAGTTGGCGCAGGACGACACGCATACCTGATAGGCATGGACGCTGGCCTTGCGATCAAGAATCGCATCGCCCATGTCCATGCCCAGCTCGACGTCGCCGCCCAGCGAGCGAACGATCACCTGCGGCGTGATGCCTGCAGGGGTGTTCGCCATCTGCGTGAGGAAGGCATCGCGGCTTTCGCTGGTCAGGCTGCTGGTGAAGTCGGCACAAAGCGTATCGGGCGCGACCGTGCGTACCTCGGCCGGTGCGCTGGATGGGCGTTCCTTCATCCAGGCCACGCAGCGCTCGGTGGCTGCAGGGTCCAGGCCGTCTGCGGCTACAGCGGCGCTGGGCAGGGCCAGCGCGAACAACAACGCACAGCATCGAAACATGATCGTGACTCCTGTCGGGATCGAGGGGCGTCCGGTGCCCGGTGTGGTCGTTCAGACGCTATCACGGAAGAAGGGGATGTGGGTCGTGCTTCCCGCTGAGAGGGACCCAGGTCGATCACGGGGCAATCCGCTTCCTGCATGACGTCATAGGCATCAAATGCATCTCATGGGCACGCAGAGAGCAAGAGCCGCCTGCTGTGCCACGCAGATGATGAAGCGCTGGCGTATCAACTGATTCCCGCGATTGCGACAGGCTCGGATGCCGTCGATAGCAAGAATCTATTGGCAGAGCGAAGGGTGGAGTGGAAGAAACGAACTCAACCCGCATGAGGCCGCGGGCATCGAATTTGCCGTACATCGGCAGATCCCCACGAGCCGCTGGGCTCGTCGGGCACATCGCAGCGCCAAGGAGAGGTTATGAAAGAGATCAGACAGACCGCTGAAACCAATCACCCGTTCGTCTATGACGAGAACGGCCTTTGCGAAGTGCGTGATCCGCGCGCTCTGGAAATGCTGGGCGCTGGGGGCGTCCAGGCTGCCGGCGCGGTCTGCAAGGTAAACAGCGGGAATTGCGTTTCCGGCTGTGCATGCAAGTGATCCTGAGACTTGCACTTGATGTGCCGCCCTTGCGGCGGCGCATCTCTTCCAGCGTACCAAGGAGAGGAGCGCATGCGATACGCGTTGGAACTCGCACTATCCGGCATCCATAGATCGAAACTTCTCAGCATCCTGATCGTGCTCGCCGTGGCGACAGGCATAAGCGCGTTTGCCACGATGCTGCTGATCCGGATCGGTCTCGGGGGCGACCCCGCACCCAGCATCAGTCATTCTCTCTATCACGTGGAGCTTGATCTGCGGGATGATGCCGCCCGATCCAGCTCTGCCCGGCCGCTGCCTGTGCTGTCGCTCCACGATGTGCAGGAGATCACTCGGCTCACCGGCGTCCCGAGCGTCGCAACGTCATCATCCTGGCTTCCCTACAGGCCCATGGGAACGGATCGGCCGCTCGGCATGATTGCCGTTCGAGGTTTTACGTCAGATGCGCATTCCCTGTTCGACCTGAAGGTGCTCTCCGGGGCCTTCTGGCGATCCGATGATGACCAGAATGGAGCGCGCGTTGCAGTGATCTCGCGATCACTCTCCAGGGAACTGTTCGGATCGGAATCTGCGGTGGGCAGACAGATCGAGCTGGCCACGCGGAGCTTCTCCATCGTCGGCGTGGTGGAGGACTGGAATCCCATTCCACGATTCCACGATCTTCGAGGCGGTGCCTACGCGGAGAGCGAACGTCTCTACATCCCGCTGGCGGCATGGCGTGCGCTGCCAAAGGACTACGGCATGGGCGCGATGTCCTGTCGCGACGGTGTCCCTGAGGATCCGGAGAGCGCATCGTGCGCTTGGCTGCAGCTATGGGTCCAGCTGATCGACACGCAGGCGATCGGCGCATTCAGCAGTGCGCTGCACCGCTATGGGCTGGCGCAGGTCGATTCAGGCAGAGCCACTGACGTGTTCTCCCGCGTTGCACCGCTCAAGGAGTGGCTGGCGATCAATGACGTACTTCCCGATGAAGTCAGTACACAGCTGTGCTTCGCAGCCGGTGTCCTGGTCATCTGCCTCGTGAATGCCGCCGGCCTCTTTCTGGCTGGCTTCGTGGGGCGATCCAGGGAGATCGCCATTCGCCGGTCGCTTGGCGCAACCCGTGGAGACATCGTCAGGCAGCTCGCCGTTCATTCAGCCGTGCTGGGGGCCGCCGGAGGACTCGTCTCCATTCCAATGGTCCTCCTCGGATTCCGGGTCGTGCAGGATCTCTCAAGTGCGTATGCATCGCACCTTTCGATTGCGTGGTGGTACGTGGCCCTGTGCCCCCTGATCGCGGCGATGTCTGCACTTCTGTCGGCGTCGATTCCGCTGTGGAGAGCCAGCCAGCGGTTCGTATCGTTGCGCATGGGGGAAGTACCATGACGGTGGTTCACGCGCTGATGACGACGCTGAGAACGGTGTCGAAGCACTTCACCGTAGTCGCGCTCATGGTGCTTCAGATCTCAGTTTCCATGGCGGTGCTTGCAAACATATCCACGATTGTTCTGGAGGCTTCGGAACGCATCGATGCCGAGTCCGGCCTGAGCGAGGCCCGTATCGCCGTAGTGCAGAACATAGGCGTCATCGGCTTCGAAGATGCCGCAACCAGTTCGGGCGCTGGGCTGCGTGCACTGCGGGATGTGCCAGGTATCAGCGCCGCAGCAATCGGCCCGGTCCCTTTCGCGGTGGAGCGTGGGTCGGTGCGGCTGGAGAAGTCCAACCGCGATGCGTCAGGGCACCCGTATATCTACTTTGGAAGCGAGCAGCTCGCGAGCGTACTGGGTACGTCAGTTGTCCAGGGCGTTGCGCTGGGGAGCCTGCAGGCACCTGCCGTAGAGGACGTACTTGAGCCCAACAGCACGTTGGCCGTACCTGCGGTCGTCACCCGCAGTCTCGCCAAGCGTCTTTTCCCTGCCGGCGACGCTCTGGGAAAGATGGTCCATACCGAGGTGTGGGGCAGCTATCCACTGACCCTGCGGGTCGTGGGTATCACGGCAGACTTCAGGAGCGCATCCACCGGTGATGCCAGCGACTACGAGGCCGTGATCTCGGAAGTGAAGATCGATACCGAGAGTATCGGGGGGCTGTATGCCGTCCGGCTGAGCGTGCCATTTGATCTGGAGGCGAAGCGGGCCGTGATTCGCGCCCTGTCCTCGTCCATGCCTGGCTTTGTACAGGAGCCGGTTCGCTCCGTTGCCGAGCTCAGGACAGCGCACTTCGCCAAGGACGCATCCAGGTCAAATGTGTTGCTGGCAGTGGTTGTTGTTGTGACCGCTTCTTCAGCGCTGGGGGTGTTCGGAATGAGCCACTACTGGGTCTCTGCCAGACAGCGGTCGATTGCCATCCGGCGCGCTCTCGGGGCATCCCGACGTGACGTGGTGGCCCTCTTTGCGGTGGAGAGTGCCGTTGTTGCAGGGCTTGGCGTGATCCTGGGTGCAGGGTTGGCCGTAGCGGCGAACCGTCTTCTTGCGCTCCAGCTGGAGATGGCTGCAGTAAGCGCCGCTTCGGTGGCGCTGGGTGCGGGACTGACGTTGCTGAGTTGCCAGATCGCCGCTCTGATTCCCGCTTTGGGCGCGGCCAAGGTTGATCCCGCCCTGGCGTTTCGCCAGCGATGACCGCGCGTCTAGGAGAAGAGCATGGTGCTTGGGTTGTGGCTTGGTGTCACTGGCTCACTTCATGACACGACGGTCGCTCGGCTATGGGAGATTGCCGACGACCATGCATCGCACCTTGGATCCTCAGCCCTGGGCTGAATCCCGCCCCTCCAGCTCACGCACAGTCGCTTCCAGTGCATCCAGCTTCTCGCGCGTCTTCAACAGCACCGCGCGCTGCACTTCAAACTCCTCGCGGGTCACCAGGTCCAGCTTGGCCAGGCCGGCCTGCAGCGCGGTCTTGAAGGTGGCCTGCAGTTCCTCGCGCGATTCGCGCAGGCCCGGCGGGACCAGGTCGCTCAGGCGGCGGGCAAGGTCATCGAGGTGGTTCAGGTCGATCATGGGGGACTCCGTGGCCTGGCAGGCCGTTCCTGCATAAGGATACTTGCGGGCCGCGCGCCCGCACAGGCGGCGGCGGTTTCGCGCCGGGCGCGTTCAGGCGCTATCCTCCACGCCGGAATACAGGAGATCGACGATGAAGATGGTCATGGCGGTAATCAAGCCGTTCAAGCTCGACGACGTGCGCGAAGCGCTGGCCGAGCGTGGGGTCACCGGTATTACGGTGACCGAGGTGAAGGGCTTTGGCCGGCAGAAGGGCCATACCGAGCTGTACCGTGGCGCCGAGTACGTGGTCGACTTCCTGCCGAAGGTGAAGCTGGAAGTGGCGGTGACCGATGACCAGGTGGAACTGGTGGTCGAGGCGATCGTGAAGGCCGCGGGCACCGGCAAGATCGGCGACGGCAAGGTGTTCGTGTACGACCTGGGCAGCGTGGTGCGCATTCGTACCGGCGAGCTGGACGCGGACGCGCTGTAATCCGTTTTTGTAGAGTCGACTGTTAGTCGACTATCACGTAGTCGACGATCGCGCGCAGCGCGGGCATTTCTGGCGCGAATGGAAGGGCAGTCGACCAGCGGTCGACTCTACCCCGCCATCACGCACGGCAGCAGCGCTTAGCGCTGCTTCGCCCACTTGTAGAACCGCTTCCAGCCCTGGCGCACGGCCGCGACCCAGCCCGGGTCGGCCACCAGGGCCGCCTGCGCGGCGCTCGGCGCCTGGCCGGTCACGCGCTGGCGGATCTTCAGCAGGTTCTTCATGTCGCTGCGGCGCATCTGCCGGCTGAGCGGGTTGCGGCGCAGCCAGCGCGGGGCGCGCCAGGCCGAGGTGAAGTCCAGCAGCACCGGCACGCCACCACTCACCACCACGTTGGTGCCGTGCAGGTCGTTGTGGGTGATGCCGGCCGCGTGCAGGCGGCTGAGCGCATGCTGCAGCTGGTCGAACACTTCATTGCCCACCGCCTGCGCGGTGCTGAGCGTCTGCCCGGGAATGAATTCCATGCCCAGGGCGAGGCCGCCGAGGGTGCCGAGCAGGGCCGGGGCGTGCTTCCAGCCACCCAGGCGCTGCAGGATCCGCGCTTCGCGGCGCACCATGAGGCGCGCGATCAGCGAAACCGGCGTGCCGCGGTAGCGGGAGTAGTCCTTCACCACCGCCGGACGGCCGTCCAGGCAGGTGCGGTACACATCGGGGGCGAGGAAACGTTCACCGCGCTTGAGCAGCAGCGGGGCCACGGCGTCATCGCCGCAGGACGGGGAGGGGGAAACAGTGGAAGTCATGGCGGGGTCTCGGACGACGACCCGGTGGGTGGCGCTGGAGCGTCAAGCGAACCGGTACGACTGGGGGGAGGTAGCTAAACTTTCGTTAAGTGAATTTTAGTACCGCCGAGTTCGCTAATCCACGTTTTGTCGGAGAAATGTCGGGGTCGTGGCTGGAACAGTTCGTCGCGCCTGATCGGACAATTTCGTCTCACTTAGCGCTTCGGGCCTTTTCATTCAATGGTTTGCCTGCAAATTGGCCGGCAATGCGCTGCACGAACGGCAGCAGTGCGTCGCGCAGCTGGTCCAGGCCAGGCTGCTCGATGGGGAAGTGGCCGCAGGCATCCAGCAGCACCCGCTGCCTGGGCGCGGCCAGCCGCTGGAAGAAGCGGTCGCTGATCGCCACCGGGGTCCAGTCGTCGCAGGCCGGGTGCAGCATCAGTACCGGGCAGCGCTGGAACTGCTCGGGTTCCAGCGCCGGGGCGGTGTCGAACAGCGAGGCCATCAGCCCCAGCGGCACGCGGTTGCCGCCGCCCAGCGGGTCGGCGCAGACCAGCGCGGTCAGGGCCGGGTCGCGCGACATGCGCTGCATGTGGGTGAACCAGCGCACCGGCACGCGCAGGCCGCGGGTGAGGTGGCTGAGGGGCCGCAGCGTGGGCAGCAGGGCGCGCATCCACGGCTGGCGCACCAGCGCGGCCTGTACCACGGGATCGCGCGGGTCGGCCAGGGTGGTGGCCACCAGGCCTCGCACCCACGGCGATTCGGCAGCGACCAAGTAGGCCAGGTAGCCGCCGATGCTGGCGCCGAGCAGCACGATCGGGCGCGGCCGGCGCTGGTGCTCGGCGTCGATCAGGGCCAGCAGGGCCTGCTTCCACACGCCGTAGTCGATGGCCTTCCAGGGGGCGACGCTCAGGCCGTAGCCGGGCAGGTCCGGCGCCAGCACTTCATGCCCGGCGTGGGCCAGGCCGGCAGCCAGCGGGGCGAACATGCGCCCGTAGCCGCCGGCGCCGTGCACCAGCAGCACGGTCGCGTCGGCATCGGCCGGGCCGTGGCGGTCCAGCTGCAGCGAACCCCCCGCCCACTGGAAGGCCTCGCTGCGCGGCATGGCGGCGGGCTGGTCCGGGAAGAAATCCGCGTAGCGGGCGCTGAGGGCAGGGTAGGGGGCGGGGTCGCGGGCAGGCATCCGGGCAGCGTAGGCCGGTTGTTCAGCTACGTGATGCTGAACAGGGCGCACGGGTAACTTGACCCCGGCGCAGCGGCTGCGGACCATAAGCTGTTAACCCGCGACATCGGCGGCCGCCCCCACCCGGCACGTCCCCGTCCCCTGCCGCGTCTCCCCTGGTGCAGGCCGCGCGGCCGCATCGTTCGTTTCCCTGTCCGGCGCCCGCTGGAGGAAAGTGTTTTGATCATCAAGATTGTCCTGGCAGCGCTGTTCGTGGCCTGCGTGCTGTACATCCATTACCGCGGCAAGGTCCGCGCGCGCTGGTCGCGCCAGTTGCTGGACCACTCCAGCTTCATGGCCCCGATCAACGTCATCATGTATCTGTTCTCGAAGGTGCCGACCACGCCGTTCCTGGACCCGGGCAAGGAGCTCCCGCAGCTCGAGCCGCTGCGGCAGAACTGGCAGGTGATCCGCGACGAGGCGCTGGCGCTGCGCGATGCGCAGAAGATCGCCGCCTCCAGCAGCTACAACGATGCCGGCTTCAATTCGTTCTTCCGCCGTGGCTGGAAGCGCTTCTACCTGAAGTGGTACGGCCCGTCGCACCCGTCGGCCAAGGCGATGTGCCCGAAGACCGTGGCCCTGATCGAATCGATTCCCGACGTGCGCGCGGCGATGTTCGCGCAGCTGCCGCCGGGCAGCGAACTGCGCCCGCACCGCGATCCCTTCGCCGGTTCGCTGCGTCTGCACCTGGGCCTGAGCACGCCCAACGACGATGGCTGCTACATCGTGGTGGACGGGGTGAAGAAGAGCTGGCGCGATGGCGAGTGGATGATGTTCGACGAGACCTACATCCACCACGCGCACAACGAGACCGACCAGGACCGCGTGATCCTGTTCTGCGATATCGCCCGCCCGCTGCGCTTCGGCCTGCCGGGCCTGTTCAACCGCGCGGTGGCGTCCACGCTGCTGGCCGGCGGTGCCTCGCCGAACCTGCCGGGTGACCCGACCGGTGGCGTCAACAAGGCCTTCGGTGGCGTGTACAAGGTGCGCCTGAAGGCCAAGGCCCTGCGCGAGCGCAGCGTGGTGGCCTACCAGGTCATCAAGTGGGGCCTGGTGGTGGCGGTGATTGCGGGTATCTGGGCGATCTGATTGAACGTTCGCCGGGCATGGCCCGGCGCTACCGGGACACGAAAAACCCGCGCTGTCGCCAGCGCGGGTTTTTCATTGGTGGGTGCCGACCGTTGGTCGGCACGCATTAGCCCCGGTAGGTGCCGACCGTTGGTCGGCACACCTTGCCATCAGCCCTTGAGGGCTGATGCCACGAACGGCGGGGTCACCAGCACGCCGGTGTGCAGCGCGGCGGTGTAGTACAGGGTGTTGAAGGTCTTGGCAGCCGAGTCGGCCTGGCGGAAGTCGAAGCCGCTCTCGCCCTTGCGCGCCATGGTCACGCTCCACCAGCCGGTGGGGTAGCACGGCTGCGGGAACGGCAGGGTCTTGAACGAGCCGAAGCCGGCCTTGCCCATCTCGGTGCGCATCTCGTTGATCAGCTCCAGCTGCATCAGCGGCGATTCGGACTGCTGCACCAGGATGCCGTCGTCCTTCAGGGCCTTGAAGCAGCTCTCGTAGAACGCCTTGTTGAACAGGCCTTCGCCGGGGCCGACCGGGTCGGTCGAATCGACGATCACCACGTCCACGCTGCCGGCCGGGCAGTTGGCCATGTAGGCCACGCCGTCGTCGAACAGCAGTTCGGCGCGGGTGTCATCGTTGGAATCGCACAGCTCCGGGAAGTGCTTGCGCGCCATCACGGTGACCTGCTCGTCGATATCGCACTGGGTCACGCTCTCCACGCCCTTGTGCTTGAGCACTTCGCGCAGGGTGCCGCAGTCGCCGCCACCGATGATGACCACGCGCTTGGGCGCGGCGTGGGTGAACAGCACCGGGTGGCTGATCATCTCGTGGTAGAAGAAGTTGTCCTTGCTGGTCAGCATGATGGCCCCGTCGATGGTCATCAGGTTGCCCCAGTCGGTGGTCTGGAAGATCTCGATCTTCTGGAACGGCGACTGCACCTCGTCCAGCTTGCCGGTGATGCGGAAGCCGATGGCCGAGCCAGTGCGTTCGAAGTGTTCGATGTACCAGTTGCTGCTGTCAGTCATTGGATTACGGTCCTGTTCGGAGGGTTGAAGCCGGGCTGGCGGGCGGGGCCGCGTGGCACAGATGCCACATCCGGACGGATCGGCCCGTTCAGGTTCAGACCTGCCACGGGCGCGGGCGCGCATGATAACGAACCTGTGGGCATATAGGCGTTATCATGCCCCCCCTTTTATTGCCAACAAGGCCGACTGCAATGACCGATTGGTCCCTCGACCAAGCCCGCAAGACCTACTCGATCCCGCATTGGGCGGATGGTTATTTCGATGTGGATCAGGCCGGGCACATGGTGGTGAGACCGACCGGGGCAGACGGCCCGGTGGTGTCGCTGCCCAAGGTGGTGGACGCGGCTCGTGCCGGCGGCGCCAAGCTGCCGCTGCTGGTGCGCTTCCCGGACATCCTCGGCCAGCGCCTGGGCAAGCTGCAGGCGGCGTTCGCCCAGGCCCAGCAGGACTGGGAATACCCGGGCGGCTACACCGCCGTGTACCCGATCAAGGTGAACCAGCACCGCGGCGTGGCCGGCACCCTGGCCAGCCACCACGGTGAAGGCTTCGGCCTGGAAGCGGGCAGCAAGCCCGAGCTGATGGCCGTGCTGGCGCTGTCGCGCCCGGGTGGCCTGATCGTGTGCAACGGCTACAAGGACCGCGAGTACATCCGCCTGGCCCTGATCGGCCGCAAGCTGGGCCTGCAGACCTTCATCGTCATCGAGAAGCCGTCCGAGCTGAAGCTGGTGCTGGAGGAATCCAAGGCGCTGGACGTGAAGCCGGGCCTGGGCGTGCGCATGCGCCTGGCCTCGCTGGGCGCCGGCAAGTGGCAGAACAGCGGTGGCGACAAGGCAAAGTTCGGGCTGTCCCCGCGCCAGCTGCTGGACCTGTGGAAGTCGCTGCGCGATACCGAATACGCCGACTGCCTGAACCTGCTGCACTTCCACATGGGGTCGCAGATCTCCAACGTGCGCGACATCGCCAACGGCATGCGCGAAGCCACCCGCTATTTCGTCGAGCTGTCACAGCTGGGCGCGAAGATCACCCACGTGGACGTGGGCGGCGGCCTGGGCGTGGATTACGAAGGCACCCGTTCGCGCAGCTTCTGCTCGATCAACTACGGGCTGAATTCGTACGCCAGCAACATCGTGCAGCCGCTGGCCAATGCCTGCGAAGAACACGGCCTGACCCCGCCGCGCATCGTCACCGAGTGCGGCCGCGCGATGACCGCGCACCACGCGGTGCTGATCGCCAACGTCTCTGAAGTGGAGCAGGCGCAGGAAGGTCGCGTGCCGGACCAGCACGACGACGAGCCGGCCTCGATCCGCCACCTGCGCGAGATCCATGAGGAACTGGACACCCGCCCGGCCGTGGAACTGTTCCAGGAAGCGCAGCACTTCCACGCCGAAGGCCTGGCCAGCTACGCGCTGGGCCAGATCGACCTGCCGCAGCGTGCGCGCATCGACGATCTGTTCTACGCCATCGCCCACGGTGTGCGTGCGCGCCTGAGCTACGACGAGAAGAGCCACCGCCCGGCGCTGGACGAACTGAACGAGCGCCTGGTCGACAAGTACTTCGTCAACTTCAGCGTGTTCGAATCGATTCCCGATGCGTGGGCGATCGACCAGGTGTTCCCGATCGTGCCGATCGAGCGCCTGAACGAGACCCCGGACCGTCGCGGCATCATCGCCGACATGACCTGCGACTCGGACGGCATGGTGAAGACCTATGTCGAGAACGAGAGCCTGGACACCTCGCTGCCGCTGCACGCGATGAAGCACGGCGAGAGCTACCGCATCGGTTTCTTCATGGTCGGTGCCTACCAGGAAATCCTGGGCGACATCCACAACCTGTTCGGCGATACCGATGCCGTGGAAGTGGTGGCCGATGCCGATGGCTACGCGATCACCCAGCAGCGCCGCGGTGACACCACCGACGTGATGCTGGACTACGTGGGCTACAAGCTGGACGACCTGCGCGCGGCCTATGCCGAGCGCGTGGCCGCGGCCGAGCTGTCGCCGGAACGTGCGCAGGAACTGTCGCAGGCGCTGGAAGCGGGCCTGACCGGTTACACCTACCTGTCCGACGAACCGCTGGCGTGATGTCTGCGGTGCGCCGGGGATGACCCGGCGCAACCGACGCCGATGAGCGCGCGCGCGATCTTCCATCTGTTCCTGCATGCCGCCGTGCCAGCCCTGCTGGCATGGCTGTTCTGGCGCAAGCGGTTTGCTTCGGCCTGGCTGCTGTTGCTGCTGGGCTGGATCATCGACCTCGACCATCTGCTGGCCGACCCGATCTACGCGCCGAACCGCTGCAGCATCGGCTTCCACCCCTTGCACACCGCACCGGCGATTGCCGTGTATGCGGGGCTGTGCGTGCCGAAGAAAACGCGGCTGGTGGGCATTGGTTTGATGATCCACATCGCGCTGGATGCCATCGACTGCTGGTGGATGCATCACCGCTGACGGTGGATATCGTGCACCGCCGGGCAATGCCCGTAGTAGATCCACGCCATGCGTGGATGCGCGGTGCCTGGATGGGGTCAGAGCCCTTGCGCATTGCGCAAGGGATCCGACCCCGGCTGTGCACCGCCGGGCCATGCCCGGCGAGCGCAACGGCAGGTCACCCCACCGGCAACCACACCGTCGCACGCAACCCCGGCTCGGCGTTCTCCAGCACCAGCCGCCCGCCGTAGCTGGCGGCGATGTCTCCCACGATCGCCAGGCCCAGTCCGCTGCTGCCTTCGCGCTCATCCAGGCGCACACCGCGCTGGGTGACCTGCGCCAGCGCATCGGGGGCCAGGCCGGGGCCGTCGTCGCGCACATCAATGCGCAGCTGCCCTTCCTTAATCGCCGCGGTGATCGACACCTGCTGCCGTGCCCATTTGCCGGCGTTGTCCAGCAGGTTGCCCAGCATTTCCTCCAGGTCCGCACGCGCACCGGCAAACTGCAGGGCCGCGTCGATGCCCTCCGCACCGAACACCACGCCGCGCTCGCCGTGCACACGGGTCATCAGCCCGCACAACGCCTGCGCCACCGGCGCCACGCCGGTGCGCTGGCGATGATCCGCGGCCAGGCCCACCGCCAGGTAGCGGTCGACACTGGCCTGCATGCGCGCCCCCTGTTCGCGCACGGTCGTGCGCCATTCCGTCCCGTCGCCATCGGCCTCGGCGGCCAGCACGCTCAGCGGCGTCTTCAATGCATGGGCCAGGTCTTCGGCACTGGTGCGCGCACGCGCGACCATCCGCTGCTGGTGCTCGAGCAGGGCGTTGAGCTCCTCGCCCAGCGGCACGATCTCGCTGCCCAGGCCATCGGTGTCGATGCGCTGGGCCTGCCCGCGCCGCACGCGTTCAAGCTGATGGGCCAGGCGCCGCAGCGGGCGCAGGCCGAACTGCACCTGGCTGGCCAGCACCGCCAGCCAGACCGCCACCAGCACGCCCAGCGCCAGCGCGGTGCGCTGGCGGAAGGCCGCCACATCGGCATCCAGCGCGCTGCGGTCGGTGGCCACGGTCACCCGATACGCCTCGGTGGCGCGTGGCAGGCGCACTTCCTGCTCGCGCGCACGCAGCGCCTGCTGCAGCGGGCCGGGCAGGTCGCGGGTGGCATCGCCGGCTGCCGCGGCCGGCAGGGTTTCATCCCACAGCGAGCGCGACTGCAGCAGCACCTCGCCTTGGCGGTTGGCAATCTGCCAGTACGCACCGGAAAACACCCGCTGGAAGCGCGCATCGTTGGGCTCCTGGCGCAGCTGCAGCTGCCCGTCAGGCGTGGTTTCCATCTGTGCAACCAGGGTCAGCAGATCCTGCTGCAGCTCATGGTCCAGGCGGTCGCGCGCGCTGCGCTTGAACAGTTCGCCCAGCAGCGCGCTGGCCAGCAGCGAAACCAGCAGCAGGCCGATGCCACCGGCCAGCAGCAGGCGGCGGCGCAGCGAGGGTTGCCCGCTCACGGCGCGGCCAGCCGCCAGCCCTGGCCGCGCACCGTCTGGATCAGGTCGCTGCCGAGCTTGCGGCGCACGCGCCCGAGCAGCACGTCCAGCGCATTCGAATCCGGGTCGAGGCCGCCATCGAACAGCTGTTCGCCCAGGCGGTCGCGGCCGATCACCTGGCCGCTGTGGTGGATGAAGCAGCTGAGCAGGCGGAATTCCTGCGGGCTGAGTGCCAGGGCCTGGCCGTCCAGTTCGAAGCGCCCGGCGTTGACGTCCAGCTGCAAAGGGCCGCACTGCAGGCGTGGGCTGGCATGGCCACGGCTGCGACGGATCAGGGCGCGCAGGCGCAGCACCAGTTCATCGGCCTGGAAGGGTTTGGTCAGGTAGTCATCGGCGCCGGCATCGAAGCCGGCCAGCTTGTCGTGCCAGCGCCCGCGCGCGGTCAGCACCAGCACCGGGAAGCTGCGGCCGTTGCTGCGCCAGCGCTCGATCACGCTCAGGCCATCCAGCCCGGGCAGGCCGAGGTCGACGATGGCGGCCTGCAGATCCTCGATCTGGCCGATCTCTTCGGCCTGGCGGCCATCGGCCACGGTCTGCACCACGTAACCGGCCTGTTCCAGCAGCGGCTGCAGGCGCTGTGCCAGCGCCGCATCGTCCTCGGCCAGCAGGATGCGCATCAGTCGTCCAGCTCCGTCTTCAGCAGCCTGCCGTTGCGCGCATCATAGTCCAGCTCCACCACCACGCCGTCGGCGCGCAGGATCTCGACTTCATACACGCCATCGTCCAGTTCCACTTCCAGCAGCTGGCCCGGGTGCCGCTTGAGCGCATCGCGCACCACGCCTTCCAGCGCGACGTAGCGACCCTGCTGCACGGCCCGGCGCGCGACATCCTGCGCCGGATCCTGGGCAGGCCGGGCGGCGGTCGCGGGGCTGGCCAGGGCCAGCAGCAGGGGCAGGGCGAGCAGCAGCATCACGGGGGAGGGCAGCCATGCGGGGAGGATGGCGCGAGTGTGCCGGTTGCGGCTAACCATTGGCTAACAATGCCGGCTAAGGGGCTGTTAACCGCGCCCGGCATCGTGGCGGTGCCGGGATGGTCCGGCATCGAACAGGAGAACCCCCATGTTGAAGTCGCTCACCCTCGCCACCGTCGCCGCCCTGGCCTTCGCCCCCGCCGTGCAGGCGGCCCCGCTGGGCATGGCCCAGGTCGAGCAGACCCTGCGCAAGGCCGGCTACACCCAGATCCACGAGATCGAGCGCGATGATGGCCTGTGGGAAGCCGATGTCAGCCGTGCCGATGGTCGCTTCAGCGAGGTGTATGTCGACCCGAAGACCGGCGAGATCTTCGACGAGCACGATGGCCGCGCGCTGCTGGGCACCGATCAGGTACTGGCCAAGGCGCAGGCGCACGGTCTGCGCGAGATCCATTCGCTGGAACGCGATGGCGCGACCTGGTCGCTGGAAGCGCGCAACGCCCGCAACCAGCGCGTGGAAGTGCGCCTGAGCGGCTATGACGGGCGGATCCTGCACAGCGAGCGCGATGGCTGGCTGGATTGACCTGCGGGTAGTGCCGGCCGCTGGCCGGCAAGCGCGGGTACTGGCGGTAGCGCCGGGCCATGCCCGGCGAGCGCAGCGGGAGCTGCTTACCAGCCGTACGGCGGCGGGTAATCCCAGTAACCCGGGCCACCGCCGCCATAGAAACCACCACCATACGGGCCGAAGCCCGGGCCCTTGCCTTCGCTGACATGGATGTTGACGTTGACCCCGTGGGTCTTGCCTTCATCGGTGGTGTAGTTCTTGCTGAGGTTGAGCGTGGCGGCGTTGTAGTGAGAGTTGCCGTAGCCCTTCGAATAACCGATGCCGGTGGTGAAGCTGCCGGACACCTTCAGCTTGTCGTCGGTCACGTCGGCGATGCGGGCGTCGTCGTGCACGCGCGGGCCGCTCTTGTCACCGTAGTAGGTGCCCGGCGGGTCCTGCTGCACGGTCGGGTCGTTGAGATAACGCATCGGTGCCTGCGGCACGGACAGGTCCAGGCCGGGCGACTGCGGCGCCGTGGCGCCCGCAGCGGACTGGGCAAGCACGGTCCCGGGCAGGCTGGCCAGGCACAGCAGCAGGGTCAGGGGACGGATCATCGCGATGCTCCAACGGGCAGGGACCGCGCCACGCGCGGCGGTACAGGCCGACGCTAACAGGCGTTGCTTGAATGATGCCTGTCGCTGGCCCGTAGAGTCGAGCTTGCTCGACTGCGCGTAATCCAGTCGAGCAAGCTCGACTCTACGACACCCGGTCGAACCCGAAAAGATCCTGCAGCGGGTGCCGGCGCCGCTCGATCCGCGCCCGCAGCAGCCCGGCACCGATCATCGAATAGGTGATGCCGTTGCCGCCGTAGGCCATGGCCAGGTGCACGCGCGGCCCCCACTGCGGGTGCGGGCCGAAGAACGGCAGGCCGTCGGCGGTCTCGGCAAAGGTGCCCGCCCAGGAAAATGCCGGGGTCGGGTCCAGCTGCGGGAACCAGTGCTGCAGCTGCTTCATCAGCTGCTTCGCCTTGCCCTCCACCCGCCGGTCGCGGCGCGCCGGGATGTCGATGGCATCGTCCAGACCACCCACCAGCAGCCGGCCCTCGCCGGTGGCCCGCAGGTACAGGTAGGGGCGGGCGCTTTCCCACACCATCGTGCGCTGCAGCGGGCCCAGCACGTCGGCATCGATGGGGTCGGTGATGAACGCGTAGCTGCTGCGGTTGCGCGCCACCCGCTGGTCGATCCAGCGCTGGTTGGCGTAGCCCATCGCGAGCACGACGTGGCGCGCACGGATGGTGGCCCCCGCCTCGGTACGTGCGGTCACGCTGCGCGAGGTGGCCTCCAGGCTGTGCAGCACCGTGCGGTCATGCACATGGCCGCCGCGGCGCCGCACGCGCTTGAGCAGGCCATAGGTGAGGCAGTAGGGATCGACCCGCGCGGCCTGGCGGGTCAGCAGCGCGCCACCGGCGTCCACGCCGAAGCGCTGCTGCAGGTCGTCCGGCTGCAGCCAGCGGGCGTCCAGTCCGGCCTGGCGGCGTGCGGCACCCTCGGCCATCAGCACCGGCACGTCGCGATGGCGGCTGGCCAGATAGAGGCTGTCCATGCGCTGGAAATCGACGTTCTTCAGCCCGCGCGCCACTTCGCCCAGGGCCGGGATGGCCTCGGCGCAGGCGCGGTAGGCCAGTTCCGCAGCATCAGTGCCGTACTGGCGGGCCAGGTCCAGCAGGTGGGTGTCGATCTCGTACTGCAGCAGGGCGGTGCTGGCGGCGGTGCTGCCCCAGCCGATGTCGCGCTGCTCGATCACCGCGACCTCGTGGCCGTGGCCGGACAGCTCATCGGCAATCAACGCGGCGGTGACACCGCCGCCCACCACCAGCACATCGCAACGCAGGTCCTGCTGCAGCGGCGGGAAGGCCTGGATCAGCCCATTGCTCACGGCCCACCAGGGATAACCGCTCTTCAGGTCCATGGGGGGGCTCAGGCCGTCGGGTTGCCGGTGTGCGGGGTGTGGATCAGTTCGGACAGATCGAAGCCCTGCTGCTGGGCCGTGGCCAGATAATGGTCGCGCACGGTGGCATCCAGCTGCGGTTCGCGGGCCAGCAGCCACAGGAATTTCCGGTCGGGGCTGCCAACCAGGGCAACGCTGTAGTCCGGGGCCACCTGCACCACCCAGTAGTCGCCCTTGGTGAAGGGCAGCCAGCGCAGGCCCTTGGGCAGGAAGCTCACGGCCAGGCGCGCGCTGTCATTGTCCACCGGGCTGGCTTCACCGATGGCTTCCTCCACCTCGCCGTCCATGCGGCAGCGGTTGTGCACCTGCACGTTGCCGTTGTCGAGCAGGCTGTAGTGCGCCGACACGTCGGTGCAGCCCTCCGGCTCGTGGCGCATGGGCAGGCGGGCGATCTCGTACCAGGTGCCCAGGTAGCGGGGCAGCTTGAGGTCGGCGACGGTCTTCAGCGGCGGGTGGTCGGTCATGGACAGGCGGTTCGGGAACGGACCTCCACCATGCCGTCGGGCTCGCCATGGGCAGGTGAAGCCGGGGCGAGGTCCACGTCCAGAACAATGCGTCGCCCGCGCGGCGGCGCAGCCATCACCGGTGCAGCGCTATCCTTGCGCCAGCGCCGGGTTTTTTCCCCATACAAGCGAAGTGGAGGTGCCGATGTACCAGGTGATCCTGTTGAAGAGTGAAACCGCGTTTGCCCGCGAGCAGTGGCCGCAGGTGGACGACGTGGTGGATTACGAGGGCGTCAGCTACAGCCTGCGCGCGGGCCCGCGCCAGCCGCTGCCGACCGACCACGACTGGCACCCCATTGCGGTGTATGCGCCGGATGAGATCAGCGAAGAGGAATTCCAGGACTGGTACGCGCTGCAGCAGCCGCAGGTGGAAGAGCTGCGGTTGAAGTACTGAGGGCTGGGTAGAGTCGACCGTTGGTCGACTGCCCTTTGCGGGACGCGCTGAAAATCCCGCGCTGCGCGCGGTAGTCGACCAACGGTCGACTCTACCCCGGTTGGTGTTGGCGTAGCCGTCCATCCGGCCTTTACCAGCCGTGCCGTATAGTCGCGCGCAGGCGCGGTGGTCCGCGCGAACCGGTGTGGCTGGCTTGCTTTCCTTCTTCCGAACGATCCTGATGCGTGGCCCGTCGCTGGCGCTGCTGTTGTGTGGTGCGCTGCTGCTGGCCGCGCCGGTGCTGGCCCAGGACGACGACCCGACGCCGAAGCAGCAGCTGGCCCAGTTCGATGCCAGCCTGAAGGACGTGGAGCGCAAGCGCGATTCCGCCGAGGCCACCGAAACGCTGGCGATGCTGTCCGAGACCGCATCGCAGGTGCGCCGCGATGCCGAGGCGCTGGACAAGAGCCTGCAGCCGCAGCTGGACCAATTGACCGAGCAGTTGGCCCAGCTGGGCACGGCGCCGGAGGGCACCACCGAGCTGCCCGAGCTGGCGACGCAGCGCCGCAACCTGACCCGCCAGCGTGATGCGCTGGCGGCTTCGGTTGCGCAGGCCAAGGCCAGCGCCGTGCGCGCCGGCCAGCTGGCCAACGATATCGAGAAGCAGCGCACCGCGCAGCGCACCGAGGAACTGGGCCAGAAGGTCGATTCGCCGCTGTCGCCCGCGCTGTGGCGCAAGGTCGCCAAGCAGCTGCCGGTGGATATCGCCCGGGTTACGCCGCTGGCTGCGCAGGGCCGCGATGCCCTGGTGGCCGCCCTGGACAAGGAAGGCTGGGGCACGCCGCTGCTGGGCCTGCTGGCCGCGCTGGTGATGATGTTCCCGCTGCGCCTGTGGCTGCGCGCGCTGGGCCGCCGCTTCGCCGCCTCCGAGCGCGCGCCCGATGGTCGCCTGCGCCGCTCCGGCCTGGCCATGTGGCTGCTGCTGGTCGGCACGTTGCTGCCGGGCTATGCGGTGGTGGTGTTCATCGCCTCGCTCAATGCCATCGGCGGTATCGCGCCGCGCCTGCAGAACGTCGCCGACGGCGTGGAGGCGGCCAGCTTCGCTGCCGCCTTCATCGCCGCGCTCAGCGCCTGCCTGCTGGTGCCCACGCGGCCCTCGTGGCGCCTGTTGAACCTGGATGACACCGCCGCGCTGAAGCTGCGCAAGTACGCCTGGGGTGCGGCCGCGCTGGCCTGGTTCAGCACGGTGCTGGTGGCCATCGACCAGGCCACGCGCACCAGCGATGTGACCACGGTGGCGCTGGACGGCGTGATCGCGCTGACCTACCTCGGCCTGATCATGGCCATGCTGGTCACCTTGTCGCGCCTGCACCGCCGCCAGACTGCCGAAGCCGAGGCCAAGCTGGAGGCGCAGGCCGATGGCGTGGGCGCGGCGGTACCGGTGCGTCGCAGCAGCTGGCTGGTGCTGGCCCGCGTGGCCGGCAACCTCGCCGTCACCGCTGCGATCATCGCCACCCTGCTGGGCTACGTGAATTTCGCCAAGTTCGTGAACCAGCAGCTGATCGGCGGCAGCATCGTGGTGCTGGCGGCGCTGCTGCTGTTCAAGTTCGTCGATGACCTCTGCACCTGGCTGCTCAACGCCGACAGCAAGGTCGGCCAGACCATCCTGCTGAGCACCGGCCTGAGCGTATCGCGGCTGGAGCAGGCCGGCGTGCTGCTGTCGGCGATGCTGCGCACCCTGGTGGTGCTGATCGCGCTGCTGGCCCTGGCCGCGCCGTTCGGCAACGTCGGCACCATCGTCGAGCGCATCGCTGCGCTGGCCAACGGCATCACGATCAACAAGGACCTGACGCTGCAGCCCGGCCGCATCGCCACCGGTGTGCTGGTGCTGCTGATCGGCGTGGGCCTGACCCAGCTGATGCAGCGCTGGCTGACCGACACCTACCTGCCCAAGACCGAACTGGACCTGGGCGCGCGCAACTCGATCAGCACCATCTCCGGTTACGTCGGCATCATCCTGGTGGGCCTGTGGGCCCTGACCGCGATGGGCCTGGACATGAAGAACCTGGCGCTGCTGGCCAGCGCGCTGTCGGTGGGTATTGGTTTCGGCCTGCAGGCGATCATCCAGAACTTCGTCTCGGGCCTGATCCTGCTGGCCGAGCGGCCAGTGAAGATCGGCGACTGGGTGAAGCTGGGTGACCAGGAAGGCGACATCCGCCGCATCAACGTGCGTTCGACCGAGATCCAGGTGGGCGACAAGTCGACGCTGATCGTGCCGAACTCGGAGCTGATAACCAAGACCATCCGCAACATGACGATGGGCAACAACCAGGGCCGCATCCAGATCCAGTTCGCGGTGCCGACCAGCACCGATGTGGCGGGCCTGAAGCAGGCGCTGCTGGATGCCTATGGCGCGCACCAGGCGGTGCTGCAGCAGCCGGCGCCGTCGGTGTTCATCGACAGCATTGCCGGTGGCCAGATCACGTTCAACAGCTTCGCCTACGTGGCGAGCCCGCGGCAGGTGTATGGCACGCGAAGCGATCTGTATTTCAGCCTGCTGCAGATACTGGCCGAGCGGGACATCCCGCTGTCGACCCCGACCGACATCCATCTGGTACGCGACACCCCGCCGGAGTAGTGGGTTTTTCTGCAGGGCTTGCAGCCCTGCACCTGCTGAATCAACGTCAACGTCAACGTCAAAAGCTGGCTATCCGTGGGATGGCGGGGTGGGTCCGGTTGAGGGGGACG
>NZ_JACVTV010000140.1:0-9556 GCF_016624625.1 Stenotrophomonas sp. S41
CGCCGGCCGGGTGGGCCCCGCCGCACCCCGCGCCCCCGCCCGCCGCGGTCGCGCGGGGCCATGCCCGGCGGAATGCATCCACGTTCGACCCGTAACCCCACCTGCCGTGTTGGTGCGTTGAACCGTCCACGATCCCACTGGAGCCGTGCCATGGTCTTTGCCCGCTGTGCCCCCCTGATCCTGCTGGTGCTGGCGGCCTGGCCCGTTGACGCGCAGTCGCCCCGCCACGCGCGGCCTCAGCCCAGCACGCCGCTGCTGATCGCCCCTGCCGCCGAGCAGCCGGTTCAATTGCGACAGGCGCGCATCGAAGGCGAGGTCCAGGCGGGCATCGCACAGACCCGCATCACCTTGGAATTCCACAACCCCAACAACCGCGTGCTGGAGGGCGAGCTGCAGTTCCCGTTGGGCGAGGGCCAGCAGATCAGCGGTTTTGCGCTGGATATCAGTGGCGAGCTGCGCGAGGCGGTGCCGGTGCCGAAGGATCGCGGTCGCCAGGTGTTCGAGGAGATCGCCCGCCGCGGCGTCGATCCGGGCCTGCTGGAACAGACGGCGGGCAACCAGTTCCGCCTGCGCGTGTATCCGCTGCCGGCCGGCGGCAGTCGCCGCGTGCAGCTGGTGGTGCGTGAGCCGCTGGCCTACGCCGGTAACGGCTGGCAATGGGCATTGCCGCTGCAGTTCGCTGCAGGCGCGGGCTCGGTAAAGCTGGATCTGCAGGCAGCAGGCGCTGCGACTGCCGGCAAGGTGCCATTCTCCCTGCAGGGCGGTCAGCTGCACTGGCAGGGGCGTGGCGCACAACTGCCGGCACAGCTGCAGTGGACCCTGCCTGCGGTGCGCCAGTCGCAGGTGCAGGTGGCGAAGTGGCAGGACGGTCACTACCTGCTGGCCCAGCTGCCGGTGCCCGCTGACCGTGCGCCGCGCACGGTGCCGAGCGAGGTCGGCCTGCTCTGGGATGGCTCCGGTTCCGCCGGCCAGCGCGACCGCACCCGCGAGTTCGCGCTGCTGGACCGCTACTTCGCGGCGATGGGCGAGGGCAATGTCGTGCTGACCGTGCTGCGCGACCGCCCCGAGGCCGAGCGGCGGTTCCGCATCCGCAAGGGCGACTGGAGCGCGCTGCGCCAGGCGCTGCAGCAGGTACGGCCGGACGGCGCCAGCGCGCTGGCCAACTGGCAGCCGCAGCCCGGCGTAAAGGAATACCTGCTGGTCAGTGATGGCCTGCTGACCTACGGCCCGGAAGCACTGCCGACGCTTGCCGCTGGCCAGCGCCTGTTCGCGATCAGCAGTGCCGGCGCACGCACGGATGTCACCCGTCTGCGTGGCTGGAGCGAGGCCCACGGCGGCCGTTTCGTGGCGCTGGGTAATGACCTGCAGGCTGCCACGCGCGAACTGCTGTCCGCGCCGCTGGATATCCAGATCGACGCCGGGCGTGGCGTGCAGGATGTGGTGATCGATCGCCGCAGCGAAGCGCAGGGATGGCTGTGGTTGCATGCGCGCCTGGCGGCCGAGGGCGTGCCGATGCGCGTGCGCGTCGATGGGGGCGAATGGCAGGCGCTACCGTCGACCACCCGCAGCGACGATGGCGACCTGCTGGCTGGCCTGTGGGCGCAGGCGCGCCTGCAGCAGCTGGCGGTGGACCGGCGCAGCAACCGCGAAGCGATGCAGCGCCTGTCGCAGCAGTTCGGGCTGGTGGGCCCGGATACCTCGCTGATCGTGCTGGAAACCCTGCAGGACTACCTGCGCTACGCGATCCGCCCGGCCGGCGCGCTGCGCGCCGACTATGACCGCGGCTATGCGCGCCAGGTTGCTGACCGTGCAGCCGAAGACCGCCGCAGGCTCGACAAGGTGGCCGCGCAGTGGAAGGAGCGCCAGCAGTGGTGGAACCGCAGCTGGCCGAAGCAGGCGCCGCCGTCTGCGGCGAAGGAGATTCTCCACGACCCATCGGCAGCCAGTGCACCGATGGCACTGCTCGCCGCGCCCGCACCGGCCGCACCTGCGCCGCCGCCCGCACCCATGGTGGCCGCCGAATCGCGGATGGAGACCGCCCGTGCACGCCGTCAGGCCCCGGCGGCCGCCACATCCCTGGATGCCATCGCGGTGACCGGGTCGGCGATCGAGGATGAGGCAGGGCCCGCGAACAACGGCCAACTCGGCATCCAGCTGGCCGCCTGGCAGCCGGACTCACCGGTGGCCCGTCGTCTGCGCCAGGGGCCGCCGGCCCAGCTGTACGACCGCTACCTGGCCGAGCGTGCCGCGCATGCCGACAGCAGCGCGTTCTTCCTCGACGTCGCCGATCTGCTGCTGCAGCAGAACCAGCGCGAGCTGGCGCTGCGCGTGCTGTCCAACCTGGCCGAGATGGACCTGGACAACCGCCACCTGTTGCGCGTACTCGGCTACCGCTTGCTGCAGGCCGACGCGCCCGCGCTGGCCGTGCCGGTGTTCGAACAGGTGCTGGCGATGGGCCAGGAAGAGCCGCAGAGCTTCCGCGATCTCGGCCTGGCGCTGGCCGCAGCCGGCAAGCCGCAGCAGGCGCTGGAACCGCTGTACCAGGTGGTGGTGCGTCCGTGGAATGGCCGCTTTGATGGCATCGCCCTGATCGCGCTTGATGAGCTGACCAACCTGGTGTCACGCAGCCGGCCGCAGCTCGATACCCGCGGCATCGATCCACGCCTGCTGCAGGCCATGCCGCTGGACCTGCGCGTGGTGCTGGCCTGGGACGCCGACAACAGCGACTTGGACCTGTGGGTGACCGACCCCAACGGCGAGCGCGCGTACTACGGCAACCGGCTGACCTACCAGGGCGGGCAGATGTCGCAGGACTTCACCGGCGGCTACGGTCCCGAACAGTTCTCGCTGCGCGATGCCAAGCCCGGCAAGTACAAGGTGGAGGCCAACTACTTCGGCAGCCGCCAGCAGCTGGTGACCGGCGCGACCACCCTGATGCTGCGCCTGACCACCCATTGGGGCACGCCGCAGCAGAAGGACCAGATGGTCACCATGCGATTGAAGGATCGCGCGGAGACCGTGCTGGTGGGTGAGTTCGAGGTACGGTAGAGCCACGCCATGCGTGGCCGCGTGGAATCCACCGCGTCCGCCGGGCATGGCCCGGCGCTACCTCGCCCGATTCATCCACGCATGGCGTGTATCTACTGCGGAGTGCGGCGCTGGCGCGGAATCCACCGTGCCAGCGCAATGCCGCCACCGAGGATGAGCAGCGTGCCTACGGTGTGCCACAGCAGCTCGGTGATCGGCGCATCCGGCAGCGGAATTCTGTAGGCCAGCCATTCGATGGCCGGTCGCGCCAGCAGGTAGACCACCACCACGCCAACCACGCGCAGCACCCGCTGCACGACGCCCTGCGGATCGGCCGGCCAGCCGCGCCACTGCAGCCACGCCACCAGCAGGGCGAGTGCGAGCAGGCGCGAGGCTTCACCCAGCGGTACCAGGGGCGTCCACAACGAGGCCCACGACAACGCCACGCCCAGGCCCAGCAGTACCGGCAGCTGCCAGCGCCTTTCTCCACGCAGCCCCGGCATCAACTGCCAAGCCAGCACGGCCACCCCAAGGCCGATCAACCAACCGGCCAGCACATCGGCCAGGAAGTGCCGGCCCAGATACATGCGCGAGATCGCCATCAGCAGGGGCCAGCCCAGCACCAGTGTCCAGCGCAGCCAGCGCCGGCGGATGCCGAACGCCAGCAGCAGGGCGACGCCCGCCGCCGTGGTGATGCCCACGTGGCCGCTGTTGAAGCCATAGTCGGCGTGCGGCTGGGCGCGCAGCATCGCGGTGGCCTGCGCGTCGGGCAGTGCCCAGAAGGTGTGGCCGCCGCCATCCACCACGAACGGGTGCGATGGCTCGCCCTTGTCCAGCACCGCTGCATCCACGTCGGAGGGGCGGGGCAGGGCGGCGCTCTGTTTGATCGCATGGGTGGCGCAGGCCATCAGCAGCACCGCCAGCATCACGCAGAGGCCGGCGCGCAGGCGTGCACCGAACGCACACACCAGGATCAGCGCGGTGTAGGCCATTTCATAGCCGAGCAGGCTGATGAATTGCATCACCGACAGGAACCAGTCGGCGTCGAAGGTGTGCTGCAACCACAGGTGCCACTGCGTCTGGAACATCCGTTGTCCTCATTTTCGGGTTGCTGACCAGATCCAGGTAGAGCCGGGCGACAGCAGCCGAGTGTGGACTCGGCTCTACACCGGTGCAACACGTGCCACGGGCAGCGATGACGCGTCGTTGCGCAGGCCGAACAGCGGGCGCAGCCAGCGCATGCGACGGACCAGTAGTTCGTGGATCAGCAGGCAGCCGCCAACGGTGCCGGCCACCAGCAGGGTGGGTTCCAGCCACGGGCCAAGCTGCAGCGGGCGCAGTGCATACAGCAGCGCGATCAGCACGGTCTGGTGCAGGATGTACCAGCTGAACACCGCTTCCCGGCAATAGCCCAGCCCTGGCCACGGGCGGTACAGCAGCACCCGGCCCCAGCCGAACAGGGCCAGCAGCATGCACCAGGTATAGAGCGCCCGGCCGATGCGTTCGGTCTGGCCCCACGGCAGTGCCAGTACCCAGGCGTCGACATCGCCTACATCCGGCAGCCGGGCCAGTGCGCGGATGCCCAGTTCCAGGCACAGCCCCAGCACGGCCAGCGCCAGGGTCAGCCGGCGCCCGCGCACCAGCAGCTCCCAGCCCCGCTGCCAGCGTGCAGCCATGAAGCCGCCAAGGAACAGCGGCAGCGACTCGGCGTGCACATAGACGTCGTCCAGCAGCGCGTGGGTGGGCGGCCAGCGTGGCATCAACACCAGCAGCGCCCAGGCCAGCCAGGCCACCGGCAGCACCAGCAGCAGTGCGCCAAGCACACGGTCGCTGATCTGCCAGCGCGGCAGCGCCCCACCCAGCGGTCGCAGCAGGCTGGCCAGCACCACCGCCAGCACGGTGTAGGGCAGCAGATAGGCCAGGTACCAGAGGTGGTTCCAGGTGAAGCCATAGGCGGCGCCACTGAAATGCGCGCCCGGCCACGGCTGGAACTGCCAGTAGCGCCACAGGAACCGGGCCAGCCCCGGCGCCACGTCGCCCTTGTCCAGGGCCTCGTAGTAGGCCTGCAGGGATACCACCGCGACGATGCCGAACAACAGCGGCAGCTGCAGGCGCCAGCATCTGCGCAGCGTGTGCCGCCAGCGCCCGTGCTCGGGCAGCGACAGGCCCAGGGCGATGCCGCTGATGGCGAACAGCAGCGGCATCCGCCAGCGGTTCATCGCGATCATCGGCCATTGCAGCCACTCGGCGGTGTAAGCGCTCTTGAGGTGGAAATCCCAGCCGGCCACATAGGCCATGGCGGCATGGTAGAGGATCAGCAGCGCAAAGGCGGCGATGCGCAGGGTGTCCAGATCGTGGCGACGGTGCATGGGCGGCGGGCATCGGAAAGAAGCTGCAGCGTCCGCCTGCCTGGCCTTGTCCACCAGCGGGAGGGGCGCAATGGCGGCCGCGCTGGGGCCAATGGTGGGGTGGCAGGGACCAATGGCGGATGCGCGCAGGGCCGGATGGGCAACAATGGCGGCATGGAAAGTGGAGATCCGGCGGCGTTGCCCGTCCCAGCTGCAGAGCGTCCGCATCGCCCAGGGCTGACCGCCGTGTTCTGGGCGGTGCTGTTCCTGGGTACTGCGGTCGCCAATGTGCTGGTGAAGTGGATGCGGGCGTTGCGTGACGGCGAGGCCTTCCCGGCAGGGGCAACCTCGATCGAGGAGTTCAGCAGTGCGTTTGCCAGCCTCGGTCTGGTGGCCCTGCTGCATGCCGCAGCACGGCGCTGGCCCCTCCATGCCGACACCTGGCGGCGCCGGATCGGCCTCTATGTGCTGGGTGGCATTGCCTGGTGGCTGCTGCACGTCAGCGCCATGGTCCTGCTGCGCAAGCTGGCCTTTGCCGTGATCGGCCAGCACTACACCTATGGCGACTGGCCGGCGCAGTGGTTCTACGAGTTCTTCAAGGACGTGCAGACCTACAGCCTGCTGGTGGTGGCCGTGCATGCGGTGGCCTGGTTCGGTCGCCAGCGGCAGGGTGAGGCGCACCTGCTGGCGCCGCCCGACGACGGCCCGCCGGTCGAACCGGTCGAGCGCCCGCAGCACTTTCTGGTACGCAAGCTGGGCAAGGAGTTCCTGGTGGCTACCGGCGATGTGGAGTACGCCCAGGCGGCCGGCAACTACGTGAACCTGCGGGTGCGCGGCCACGATTACCCGCTGCGCATCACCATGGCGGTGCTGGAGCAGCGGCTGGACCCGGCCGTTTTCCTGCGCCCGCACCGCAGCTGGCTGATCCACCGCGGCCAGCTGCGTTCGATCGAGCCACTGGACGGCGGTGAGGCCCTGCTGCACATGGCCGACGGGGCGAAGGTCCCCTGCAGCCGGCGGCAGCTGCCGCTGCTGCGGCAGGCGCTGGCCGGGTCCTGAGCGGGCGGACCTGGAGGCCCGCCCGCCAGCGGATTACTTCTTGTCCTTCTTGATCATCGCATCGATACGCGCGGCGCGGGCATCCGAGCCGGGGTGCGAGGACATCAGGCCGCCCTTGCTGGACAGCTTGCGGAACATGCTGGCCAGGGCGGCCGGGTCGTAGCTGTGGCGCTTCATGAACTGGTAGCCGTACTCGTCGGCAGCGCTCTCTTCCTTCTGCGAGAACTGGGCGTTGATGAAGCTCTCGCCCAGTTCACCGAGCTGGCCCTGGCTGAGCTGGGTCAGGTTGCCGTTGCCGGACGCGGCCAGGCCGTCGCGGCCCGCCGAGGCGAGCAGGGCGGTGCGCATCTTGGACTTGCTGTGGCCGAGCTTCACATGGCCGATTTCATGGCCGATCACGCCACGGATCTCGTCGTCGCTGGCCATGTCCATCAGGCCGGTGTAGACGCGCACGCAGCCGTTGGCCATGGCCCAGGCGTTGACGTCGGCGGTGCGGTAGACCTTGAAGTTCAGGTTCAGGCCGTCTTCGTTGGCCAGGCCCTGGGTGATCTTGGCCAGGCGCTGGGCATAGGGATCGCTGCCGGTCACCACCTGGTTTTCCTTGTCCATGTAGGCGCACGCCTGGTCGGCCGCCTGGGAAACCTCGGCGTCCGACAGGGTCAGCGCCTTGCCTGCCTTCAGGCCGGTGCTGCTCAGGCCCTTCAGGTCGATGGCCGAGGCGTTCGCGGCGAGCAGGCAGGCGGCCAGGCACAGGGTGGAACGAATGATCGTCATTGAAATGGTGCTCCTTGGGGTTGGGATGGTCCGCGTGGCCTCTGTTCCCGCGGCGGTCGGGAAGTCTACCGGGATGATGTGGCCGGATGTGAAGCGGAGGCCACAGGCCCCGGCCTGCCTCGCCCGAGGCCGGGCGCCTGCGGTATCATTGGCAGTCATCTATTTAGTGCATAACCGCCGACATGATCGAACTGAATCCTGTCCGCCAGCGCATCACCGATCTGACCGATCGTGTGGTGTCGCTCAGGGGGTATCTTTGACTACGACGCCAAGAAAGAGCGTCTCGAAGAAGTAACGCGGGAGCTGGAAAGCCCCGACGTCTGGAACAATGCCGAATACGCGCAGAACCTGGGCCGTGAACGCTCCAGCCTGGAGAAGACCGTGGGCGGCATCGCCGCGGTGCTGGACGGCCTGACCGACGCGACCGAGCTGCTGGAACTGGCTGAATCCGAACAGGACGAAGATACCGCCCTGGCCGTGGTCGCCGATCTGGACAAGCACCAGGCGCACGTGGAGAAGCTGGAATTCCAGCGCATGTTCTCCGGTGAAATGGACAATGCCGCGGCGTTCGTCGACATCCAGGCCGGTGCCGGTGGTACCGAAGCCCAGGACTGGGCGGAAATCCTGCTGCGCATGTACCTGCGCTGGTGCGAATCGCGCGGTTGGAAGACCGAGCTGATGGAAGTGTCAGGTGGCGACGTGGCCGGGATCAAGTCCGCCACGCTGCGCGTGGAAGGCGACTACGCCTATGGCTGGCTGAAGACCGAGACCGGTGTGCACCGCCTGGTGCGCAAGTCGCCGTTCGACTCGGACAACCGCCGCCACACCAGCTTCACCTCGGTGTTCGTGTCGCCGGAAATCGATGACAACATCGACATCACCATCAACCCGGCCGACCTGCGTACCGACGTGTACCGTTCGTCCGGTGCGGGTGGCCAGCACGTGAACAAGACCGAGTCGGCGGTGCGTATCACCCACATCCCGACCAACATCGTCGTGGCCTGCCAGACCGGCCGCAGCCAGCACCAGAACCGCGACAACGCGATGAAGATGCTGGCCGCCAAGCTGTACGAGCTGGAGATCCAGAAGCGCAACGCCGAGAAGGACGCGGTGGAAGCCACCAAGTCCGACATCGGCTGGGGCAGCCAGATCCGCAACTACGTGCTCGACCAGAGCCGTATCAAGGACCTGCGCACCGGCATCGAGCGTTCGGATACGCAGAAGGTGCTCGACGGCGACCTGGACGAGTTCGTCGAGGCCAGCCTGAAGGCCGGCTTGGCCGTGGGTTCCAAGCGCATCGATGCCTGATCGGCGCGCCTGCGCGGATGTCATCGCCCTCGTGCGCAATGCCGAGGGCGGTTGATCCGGCTTTACTGTAGAGCCAAGCCATGCTTGGCTGCTTTTCGCAGGCTGGCAGATCCGTCGAGCATGGCTCGACGCTACAACAGGTGCGGCGGTAGCGATGATGCGCAGCGAGAGTGAACGCAAGGAACTGGGCGGCTTCCTGAAAGCCTGCCGCGCCCGTGTCGATCCCGCCACACTTGGCCTGCCGGCCGGGCGTCGGCGCACCCCGGGCCTGAAGCGCGAGGAAGTGGCGCTGGCCATCGGGGTCAGTGTCAGCTGGTACACCTGGATCGAGCAGGGCCGCGAAGTACGTGCCTCGCCCGAAGTGCTCGAACGCCTGGCGACGGTGCTGCGCCTGAGCGATGACGAGCGCGCGTACGCCTTCGCGCTGTCCGGTTACGGCGTGCCGCTGGAATCGCCGGACGAAAGCGTGACCGACGGCCTGCGCCAGCTGGTGGAGGCGATGCAGCCGATCCCGGCCTATGTCCGCAACACGCGCTTCGACATCCTGGCCTGGAACGCGGCCATCGCCGACCTGTTCGTGGATTACAGCCAGTTCCCGCCGAACCAGCGCAACACGCTGTGGCTGATGTTCCTGTACGCGCCTTACCGCGAACGCATCCTCAACTGGGAAGAAATGAGCCGTGGCCTGCTGGCCGGGTTCCGTGCGGCGATGGCGCAGGCGCCGGACAAGGCGCCGTTCCTGGCGCTGGCCGAGGACATTTCGGCGCAGAGCGAGCAGTTCCGCCTATGGTGGCCGGAGCATGACGTCCGTCGTTTCGACGAGGGGGCGAAGAAGCTGATGCATCCCACGCGCGGGTTGCTGGACCTGCAGTACGTGGCGCTGGTGCCGGAGAGCCGGCATGACCTTTCGCTGGTGACCTACCTGCCGCGGAAGTAGGGGGGGGGCGGCAGGGCTTGCAGCCCTGCACCTGCAGAAGCAACGTCAAAAACAACGTCAAAAGCCTGCATTCCGTGGGATGGCGGGGCACTGTGGGTTTGCG
>NZ_JACVTV010000141.1:0-9300 GCF_016624625.1 Stenotrophomonas sp. S41
CCCCCCCCCCCCCCCCCCCCCCCCCCCCCCCCCCCCCCCCCCCCCCCGGGCCCCCCCCCCCGCAGTCTCAACCCGCCGGGACGGTGTGCGCCGCTTCGCGGGTGGCCGAGAAGCGCACGTCCGGCGAGCGCTCCTGGGCCAGCTGCAGGTTGACCCGGGTAGGGGCCAGGTAGACCAGGTGGCCGGCGGCGTCCAGGGCCAGGTTCAGCGCGTTCTTCTCGCGGAACTCTTCCAGCTTCTTCTCGTTGCTGCAGTGGACCCAGCGTGCGGTGGAGACGCTGACCTGCTCGAAGGTCGCTTCCACGCCGTACTCGTCCTTCAGGCGGTAGGCGGCCACGTCGAACTGCAGCACACCCACCGCACCCAGGATCAGGTCGTTGCTGGTGAGCGGGCGGAAGAACTGGGTCGCACCTTCCTCGGACAGCTGGGCCAGGCCCTTCTGCAGCTGCTTGAGCTTGAGCGGATCACGAAGGCGCGCGCGGCGGAACAGTTCCGGGGCGAAGTTGGGAATACCGGTGAAGGTGACCGCTTCGCCTTCGGTGAAGGTATCGCCGATGGAGATGGTGCCATGGTTGTGGATGCCGATCACATCGCCCGGCCACGCTTCGGCCGCGATCTCGCGGTCGCTGGCCATGAAGGTCAGCGCGTTCGCCAGCTTCATGTCCTTGCCGGTACGCACGTGGAAGGTCTTCATGCCGGCGCTGAAACGGCCCGAGCAGATGCGCATGAACGCCACGCGGTCACGGTGCTGCGGATCCATGTTGGCCTGGATCTTGAACACGAAGCCGCTGAGCTTGTTCTCTTCCGGCGCGATGATGCGGCCGGTGGTGGTGCGCGCCTGCGGCGGCGGGGCGTGCTCGACGAAGAAGTCCAGCAGCGGCTGCACGCCGAAGTTGTTCACGCCCGAGCCGAAGAACACCGGGGTCTGCTTGCCGGCGCGGTAGGCCTCCAGGTCGAACGGATGGCTGGCGCCCTGCACCAGTTCCAGTTCGTCGCGCAGTTCGGCCAGCATCTGTGCACCGATCTTCTCGGCCAGGCCGGCCGCATCGATGGACGGGAAGATGGTCGAATCCTGGCGGGTGAAGTTGCGGCCCGGTTCGTACAGGTGCACTTCGCCGGTGAGCAGGTGGACCACGCCCTTCAGGCGCTGGCCCATGCCGATCGGCCAGGTGACCGGGGCGCACTGGATGCCCAGCACGGTTTCCACTTCATCCAGCAGCTCGATCGGGTCCTTGCCCTCGCGGTCGAGCTTGTTGATGAAGGTCATGATCGGGGTGTCGCGCAGGCGGCAGACTTCCATCAGCTTGATGGTGCGCTCTTCCACGCCCTTGGCCACGTCGATCACCATCAGCGCCGAGTCCACCGCGGTCAGCACGCGGTAGGTGTCCTCGCCGAAGTCGGCGTGGCCGGGGGTGTCGAGCAGGTTGACGATCTTGCCTTCGTAGGGGAACTGCATCACCGAGGAGGTGACGGAGATGCCGCGCTCCTTTTCCAGCGCCATCCAGTCGGACGTCGCGTGGCGGGCGGCCTTGCGGCCCTTCACCGAACCGGCCATCTGGATCGCACCGCCGAACAGCAGCAGCTTTTCGGTCAGCGTGGTCTTGCCGGCGTCAGGGTGGGAAATGATGGCGAAGGTGCGGCGACGCGACGCTTCGTTGGCGACTTCGGACATGGCAGTGGCGCCCGCCCGGGGCGCTTTTCAAAGAGATAAGCGCCCGATTATACCGGCCGGGGCCGATCAGCGCCCGGTGCCACCGTCGGCGTCGCCCTGGCGGGCGAACTGCAGCTGGCCCTGCGCGGTGAAAATGCGCACCGGCACCGAGCGCAGGCCCATGCCACGGTTGACCTGGACCACGAAGTGCAGGTGCGGGGCGGTGCTGTAGCCGCTGTTGCCGGACAGGCCGATCGGCTGCCCGGCCTGCACTGCCTGGCCCGGGCGCACGCGCATGCCGCCGGCCTGCAGGTGGCCATACAGCGCCATGCTGCCGTCGCTGTGCAGGATGCGGATGAAGTTGGCGCGGCCGGCATCGCGTTCGCGGTCCTGGCCATTGGCCTTGAAGCCATCCTGCACCTGCATCACCGTGCCCTCGCGCGCGGCCATCACCAGGGTGGCCTCGGGCAGGGCAAAATCCACCGCGTCGCGGTTCTCTTCGTCCTGATGGCTGAAGCGGCCATTCGGGGCCTGGTCCACGCGCAGCTGCGGTGCGTCGAACGGCAGCCGGTAGGCCACGTCCTCGGCCTGCGCGGCAGGATTGCCGGGCACCGACTGCAGGCGCACGTCCAGGCTGCGTCCCTCGACGGGGGCGGGCAGGTGGCCGATCACCAGGCTGCCGCCGCCCTGCACCAGTGAGCGCACCGGCAGGCCCTCGATGGCGCCACCGGGTGCCGGCCGCAGTTCGATCTGCACCGGGCCGGCCAAGGGATTGTCGATGCGTGCCTGCCATTGCCCGCCCATCGCCTGCAGGCGCAGCTGGATGGTCGGCGCGGCCTGCGGGGCGTCGTCGCCGGCCGCAGCGGTGCCGGGCTTCGGCACCAGTCCCCAGCCCTGGCGCCAGTCGCTGGCGTGGACGGTTGCGCTGGCCAGCAGCAGCGGCAGCAGCAGGCAGGACAGGGGCAGGCGAGGCATCGATGGATCCAGCGGAAAGGGCGCTGGGGACTGTAGCGGATCCTGAACACGGGGACCGGGCGCAGTTCCCGGAATGGCGGTTCATTTATTCCATCGCTTTATCCGCATGAAGGGATTGACAGTGGCGAAAAGGGCTGGCATCGTGGTTCCACCATCGAGACCGGCAGAGGGACAGGCCCTTTGAAGCCGGGGCAGCCCGCAGACGCGAAAGCGTCCGCGTAGGTGCCAAATCCTGCGGGGACCGTGGCGTCCACCGAAAGATGGTTCGAACCATGCACCGCACGTGCATCTCGAACGCGAGCCCCGCGAAGGCTCGATGGCCGATTCCCCACACGGATCCCGCCATGAGCTTCGCCCCCAGCACCGCCGCCCGTCCCGAATCCTTTGTCCCCGTCAGCGTGCCGGTCGATGACCGCGTGCATGCCGAGCGCGGCGAGTTCGCCGCCGTGCTGTCGATGCGCCACGCCGGGGCCAGCCCGGTGCGCCTGCGCTACGAGTGGCTGGGGCCGGCCAACGCGCCGGTGGTGGTGCTGGCCGGTGGCATCTCCGCCCATCGCCACGTCGCCTCCAATGCACAGTTCAGCGAGAAGGGCTGGGCCGAAGGCCTGGTCGGCAGCGGCCGCGCGCTGGATCCGCAGCAGCTGCGCGTGCTGGCCTTCGATTTCATCGGTGCCGATGGCGCGCTGGACGTGCCGATCGATACCGCCGACCAGGCCGATGCGCTGGCGCTGCTGCTGGACCATCTCGGCATCCGCGTGCTGAAGGCCTTCGTCGGCTATTCCTATGGCGCGCTGGTCGGCCAGCAGTTCGCGATCCGCCACCGCAGCCGCGTGCGCCAGCTGGTGCTGGCCAGCGGCGCGCACCGCCCACACCCGTATGCCGCCGCCTGGCGCGCGCTGCAGCGCCGTGCCGTTGCGCTGGGCCAGCTGCAGTGCGGCGAAGACCACGGCCTTGCCCTGGCCCGGCAGTTCGCCATGCTCAGCTACCGCACCCCGGAAGAATTCGGCGAGCGCTTCGACGCGGCGCCGGAAGTGGTCAACGGCCGCGTGCGCGTGGCCGCCGAAGACTACCTCGATGCCGCCGGTGCGCAGTACGTGGCGCGTACGCCGGTGACCGCCTACCTGCGCCTGTCCGAATCGATCGACCTGCACCGCGTGGACCCCGCCGCCATCCTGCCGCCCACCGTGGTGGTGGCCGTGGAAGGTGACCGCCTGGTGCCGCTGGCCGACCTGGTCGGCCTGGTCGAAGGGCTGGGCCCGCGCGGCAGCCTGCGCGTGCTGCGCTCGCCCTACGGCCACGACGCCTTCCTCAAAGAAACCGATCGCATCGACGCGATCCTCGCTACCGCCTTCCGCACTTCTGGAGAGTCCGCATGAGCCTGTACGCCAACGAGCCGTCCTGTAGCCGCACCACTGCCGCTGTCCGCGCCGGCATCGACCGCGACACCGCCCACGGTGCGGTCACCCCGCCGATCGTGCTGTCGTCCAATTTCAGCTTCGATGGCTTCGGCAACAAGCGGCAGTACGACTACACGCGCAGCGGCAACCCGACCCGCGACCTGCTGGGCGAAGCACTGGCCGAACTGGAAGGCGGCGCTGGCGGCGTCATCACCGCCACCGGCATGGGCGCGATCAACCTGGTGCTGAACGCACTGCTGGAGCCGGGCGATACCCTGGTGGTGCCGCACGATGCGTACGGTGGCAGCTGGCGCCTGTTCAATGCACTGGCCAGGAAGGGCCACTTCACCCTGGTCACCGCCGACCTCACCGACCCGCGTGCGCTGGCCCAGGCGCTGGCCAGCCAGCCGAAGCTGGTGCTGGTGGAAACGCCGTCCAACCCGCTGCTGCGCATCACCGACCTGCGCTTCGTCATCGATGCCGCGCACAAGGCCGGTGCGCGGGTGGTGGTGGACAACACCTTCCTGTCGCCGGCCCTGCAGCAGCCGCTGTCGTTCGGTGCCGACGTGGTGCTGCATTCGACCACCAAGTACATCAACGGCCACAGTGACGTGGTCGGCGGCGCAGTGATCGCGCGCGACCCGGCGGTGCACGAGCAGCTGGTGTGGTGGGGCAACGCGCTGGGCCTGACTGGTTCGCCGTTCGATGCCTTCCTGACCCTGCGCGGCCTGCGCACCCTGGATGCACGCCTGCGCGCGCACCAGGAGAACACCGCCTCGATCGTGGCCCTGCTGGATGCGCATCCGGCCGTGGCACGCGTCTATTACCCCGGCCTGGCCGACCATCCCGGCCACGCCATCGCCGCGCGCCAGCAGAGCGGCTTCGGCGCCATGCTGTCCTTCGAACTGGCGGCCTGCGAAGGTGAGGATCCGCATGCGGCGGTGCGCGCCTTCGTCGATGGCCTGCGCTACTTCACCCTGGCCGAATCGCTGGGCGGCGTCGAAAGCCTGGTCGCGCACCCGGCCACCATGACCCATGCGGCGATGACCGCCGAAGCACGTGCCGCCGCCGGCATCAGCGAAGGCCTGCTGCGCCTGTCGGTGGGCATCGAAGCCGAGCGTGACCTGCTGGCCGACCTCGACGCCGCGCTGCAGCGCGCCGAAGCGGTGATCGGCGCTGCGGTGCGCCGCAAACAGGTGGTGGATGCATGAGCGCGCTGGCTGCTGAGATTCCCGCGCTCGGCGGTGGCCGCCTGGCCCTGCTCGGCACCGGCACGGTGGGCACGGCCTTCGTGCAGCGCTACCAGGCGCTGCAGGCGCGCGGGCTGGACCTGCCCAGCGTGCAGTGGCTGGCCAACTCGCGCACGGCGCTGGCCATCGACCGCGACCTGGCGCTGCCGCTGGAACTGGCCCGGCGCGCGCCGCGTGACGGGCAGAACTCGCCGCCGTGGGCCAGCACCGAAGGGCTGGAGCGCGGCGACGTGGTGGTCGATGCCACCGCCAGCGAGGACGTGGCCGCACGCCACGTGCAGTGGCTGGCCCGCGGCGTGCACGTGGTGACCGCCAAC
Organism: Stenotrophomonas sp. S41; assembly: GCF_016624625.1. Taxonomy (NCBI): domain Bacteria; kingdom Pseudomonadati; phylum Pseudomonadota; class Gammaproteobacteria; order Lysobacterales; family Lysobacteraceae; genus Stenotrophomonas; species Stenotrophomonas sp. S41. The sequence continues at coordinate 5,591 of NZ_JACVTV010000141.1, forward strand.
AAGCTGGGCCGCGGTGCGCAGCTGGCACGCGCGCAGGCCATCGCCGAAAGCTGTGCAGACAGCGGTGCGCGCTACGGTGACAGCGCCACCGTGGGGGCCGGCCTGCCGCTGCTGAGCAGCCTGCGCGCGCTGGTGGCTGGCGGCGACCACATCCATGCGATCGAAGGCGTGCTGTCCGGATCGCTGGCCTGGCTGTTCCATCGCTACGACGGACGCTCACCGTTTTCGCTGGCGGTGCGCGAAGCGCTGGACGCCGGCTACACCGAACCCGATCCGCGCGTGGACCTGTCCGGCGAGGACGTGCGGCGCAAGCTGCTGATCCTGGCCCGCAGCAGCGGGCTGGCGCTGGATGCGGCGCAGGTGCAGGTGGAGTCGCTGGTGCCGGCGGCGCTGGCAGACGTGCCGCTGGCCGAGGCATTGGCCGCGCTGGAACAACTGGACGCGCCGCTGCAGGCGCGCTGGCAGCAGGCGCATGCACAGGGCCGGGTGCTGCGCTTCGTCGGCCGTGTCGATGCAGAGGGTGCGCAGGTCGGACTGCGTGAACTGCCGGCCGATCATCCGCTGGCACAGGGGGCGGGCACGGATAACCGCGTGGCCATCCACAGCGATCGCTACCGCCAGCAGCCGCTGCTGATCCAGGGCCCGGGTGCGGGCGCGGAAGTTACGGCCGCGGCGCTGTTGGATGACGTGCTGCGGATTGCGGGTTGACGGCCTGCCGCTGCGCTCGCCGGGCATGGCCCGGCGCTACCGTCCATGTCCGCCGGACCGTGCCCGGCGGATCGGTGTTTCAACGCGTCTTCAATACCTTCAACAGGGCCGCGTTGAACTGCTTCGGGTCCTGCACCTGCGGCGAGTGCCCGAGTTCGGCGAACTCGACCAGGGTTGCGTCCGGAATCGCCTCCGCGGCCGCCTTGCCCAGCGCTGGGTAATTGCCCAGCGTGGCCTTCAGTTCCGGTGAGGCGCGGTCGCGGCCGATCGCGGTGCGGTCCTTCTGGCCGATGAACAATGCAGTCGGCACCTGCAGGTGCTTCAGTTCGTAGACCACCGGCTGGTTGAACACCATGTCCGAGGTCAGCGCTTGGCTCCAGGCCACCGCCTGCTTGCCGGCGCCTTCGTACATGCCCGACTGCATGCGCGCCCAGTGCTCGTAAGCGGGCTTCCACTGGCCGTCGTAGTACACGTCCAGCTGGTAACGGCGGATGCTGTCATAGCTGGTCTTCAGTTCACCGGCATACCACTCGTCGACGCTGCGCCACGGCACGCCCAAAGCCTTCCAGTCTTCCAGGCCGATCGGATTGACCAGCGACAGGCTGCGCAGATCCTGCGGGTACATCAGCGCGTAGCGGATGGCGAGCATGCCGCCCATCGAATGACCGACCACGTGCACCGGCTGGTCACCGAGCTGCAGCTGCTGCAGAAGGGCATGGGTGTTGGCAGCCAGCTGGCCGAACGAATACTGGTAGCGCTCGGGCTTGCTGGCCTTGCAGAAGCCTACCTGGTCCGGTGCGATCACCCGGTACCCGGCGGCCATCAGCGGCGCGATGGTCTGCTGCCAGGTGGCCGCGCAGAAGTTCTTGCCGTGCAGCAGCACGACCACGCCGATCGCCTTCTTCTTCGGCGTGACGTCCAGATAGGTCATTTCCAGCGGCTGGCCCTGCGACTGCAGGGCGAAGGTCTTCACCGGATAGCCGTAATCGAAGCCTTCCAGGCGCGCGCCGTAGGTCGGTGGCGGCGCGGCGAGGGCGGACAACGGCAGGCAGGCAAGCAGGGCGGCGGCGATCACGCGCATGGGACAGTCCGGGGCGGGGGAGCCCCGAGCCTAACCGGAACACCATGACGGTGTCGTCCGACGTGGGTAGAGTCGACCGTTGGTCGACTACCGCGCGCAGCGCGGTCGGAAGAGCAGTCGACCAACGGTCGACTCTACCCACCGCGCAGCCCTCAGCACTCGATGACGTTCACCGCCAGGCCGCCACGGCTGGTTTCCTTGTACTTGTCCTGCATATCGCGGCCGGTATCGCGCATGGTCTTGATGACCTTGTCCAGCGACACCTTGTGCTTGCCGTCGCCACGCATGGCCATGCGCGAGGCGTTGATCGCCTTCACCGCACCCATTGCGTTGCGCTCGATGCACGGAATCTGCACCAGCCCACCGATCGGGTCGCAGGTCAGGCCGAGGTTGTGTTCCATGCCGATTTCCGCGGCATTCTCGATCTGGCTGGGGTTGCCGCCCAGCGCTGCCACCAGGCCACCGGCAGCCATCGAGCAGGCCACGCCCACTTCGCCCTGGCAGCCCACTTCGGCGCCGGAGATCGAGGCGTTTTCCTTGTACAGGATGCCGATCGCCGCCGAGGTCAGCAGGAAGTCGAACACGCGCTGCTCGTTCGCGCCCGGGCAGAAGCGGTCGAAGTAATGCAGCACCGCCGGCAGCACGCCTGCCGCACCGTTGGTGGGCGCGGTGACCACGCGGCCACCGGCAGCGTTCTCTTCGTTCACCGCAAGTGCGTACAGGTTGACCCAGTCCAGCGTGGTCAGCGGGTCGCGCATGGCGGCTTCCGGCTTGGAGGACAGCTCGCGGTACAGCGCCGGTGCGCGGCGGCCGACCTTCAGGCCGCCCGGCAGCACGCCTTCCTCGCGGATGCCACGCGCCACGCACGACTGCATCGCGCTCCAGATCTCGCGCAGCTGGGCACGGATCTCGTCCTCGCTGCGCCAGCACTTCTCGTTCTCGAACATCAGCTGGGCGATGCTCAGGCCGCTGCGCGCGGTCTGCGCCAGCAGCTCGTCGCCGCTCTTGAACGGGTAGGGCAGCGGGGTCTCATCGGGCACGATGCGGTCATCGGCCGCGTCGTCCTGGTTGACCACGAAGCCGCCGCCCACCGAGTAGTAATCGCGGGTGGCGATCACTTCGTCCTCGGCGTTGTAGGCGGTGAAGCGCATGCCATTGGTGTGGTACGGCAGCTTCTGGCGCTTGTTCATGCCGAGGTCGCGCTTCTCGTCGAAGGCGATCTCGTGCTGGCCCATCAGCTGGATGCGCTTGCTGCTGCGGATGCGCTCCAGGGTGGCCGGGATGATGTCCGGGTCGATCAGGTTCGGGCGCTGGCCTTCCAGGCCGAGCAGGATCGCCTTGTCGGTACCGTGGCCGCGGCCGGTCAGTGCCAGCGAACCGTAGACGTCGGCGCGGATGCGCGCCACTTCGTGCAACCGGCCCGGGTCGAGCAGCCAGCGGTGGATGAAGCGCTCGGCGGCCTTCATCGGCCCGACGGTGTGCGAGGAACTCGGACCAATGCCGATCTTGAAAACGTCGAACGTGCTGACAGCCATGGTTGCCGTACTGCGGGTACCGGAAGAGACCGCTATTCTAGCGGTTCATTGCCGCAACCCATGGCTGCGGCGCAGCATTTCCAGCAAGGGGCCCGAACCGGTGTTGACCCTGTTCCAGCGTGACGACTGCCACCTGTGCGACATGGCCCTGGCCGAGCTGGCCAAGGCGCGGGCGCCGGAGTTCGAATCAGTGTTTCTGGACGACCAGCCCGGGCTGGAAGCGCGCTATGGCGCGCGGGTGCCGGTGCTGCGTGACGAGGCCGGCGGCCGCGAGCTGGACTGGCCGTTCGATGCGGCCGGTGTGCAGGACTGGCTGGCTGCGGGGTGAATCCGCCCGGGGGGGGGCCCCCCCGCCCCCCCGCACAACAACAAAAAAAAGACCCCCC
>NZ_JACVTV010000142.1:0-9298 GCF_016624625.1 Stenotrophomonas sp. S41
GGCATGGCCCGGCGCTACCCTGCATCAACGTTCCAAGGTAGCGCCGGGCCATGCCCGGCGGCAGACCCGTCTTATTTCGCGTCGAACTTCACGATCGTGCTGATCGAGGTCTCGTCCGGGATGGTCTTGGTGTCGGCCCAATCGCCGCCGCCCACGCCGAAGTCCAGACGCTTGACCGTCGCCTTGCCGGTCAGCACCGGCTGGGTGCCCGGCTTCCAGGTGAAGGTGAGGGTGACCGGCTTGCTGACGCCGCGCAGTTCCAGGGTGCCGTCGGCGGCGTACTGGTCGTTGCCCACGGCGCGGAAGCCCTTGGCGGTGTAGTGCGCGGTGGCGAACTTGCCGACGTTGAAGAAGTCCGCGCCCTGCAGGGTCGAGTCACGGTCGCTGTTGCCGCTCTTGGCGCCGGCCAGCGGAATCACCACGTCCAGCGAACCGGCGGCCGGGTTGGCCGGGTCGAAGCTGAGCTTGGTGGCAAAGCCCGGGAAGCTGCCGGTGAACACTTCGCCGTCGTACTTGGTGGCGAACACCAGGATCGAGCCGGCGCCGGGGGCCTGCGCGTAATCGGCGGCCAGCACCGGGGCGGTGGCCAGCATGCCGGCCAGGGCGGCGGCCACGGCGGCCGGGGTGGTCAGTTTCAGGGTCATCGGTCAGTCCTTCTGGGGGGAGGCGAGCCAGCCGCGCGGCAACATCCGCGAGAGGGTGGCATCACGCTGGAACAGGTGGTGGTAGAAGGCGGCGCCGGCATGGGCCAGCACCACCGCGATCAACAGCCAGAAACCGTACTCGTGGATGGCATGGGACACCGCGACGGTCTGCGGGTCGGGGCCGCTCAGCTTGGGCACATCGACCAGGCCGAACCAGCGGAACGGACGCAGGCCGCTGGCCGAGTCGTACAGCCAGCCGGACAGCGGGATGGCGAACATCAGTACGTAGAGCAGCACGTGGGTGGCGCTGGCGATGCGTTCCTGCCAGCTGGGCACGCCCGGCACCGGCTTCGGCGCGCCGGCATACAGGCGCCAGCCGAGGCGGAACAGCACCAGCGCCAGCACGGTGATGCCGATCGACTTGTGTGCGGTGTAGACCCAGAAGTATTTCGGGGTCTTCGGCAGTTCACCCATGGTCAGGCCGACGATGCCCAGGGCAAGGATGAGCAGGGCGATCAACCAGTGCAGGGTCTGGCTGACACTGCCCCAGGCGGCGGGCGTGTTCTTGGCGGTCATCGGGAATCCTTGGGGGCCGTCGTGCTGTCGGAGTGGGAATCAGGGGCGGGAGTTCCCGGGGCATCGCTGCGGTCGAACGCCGCTTCGGCCTCGATCCTCACCTGTACGGCATCACCGATCACGCCCGGCCAGGCCGTGATGCCGAAGGCACGGCGGCTGAGCGTGGTGGTGGCCGAGAAGCCGACGGTGCGGCGGAACGGCGGCAGCGGATAGCGCTTGACCGCGTTGAGGGTGACATCGAGCACCACCGGCAGGCTGACGCCGCGCAGGGTCAGGGTGCCGGCGACCTGGGCATGCTTCTCATCGACCGGCTCCACGTGGGTGGAGACGAAGCGTGCAGTGGGGAAGCGTTCGCCATCGAGCAGGCTGCGGGCGAGGGTGGCCTGGTTCCATTTGTCATCGCCCAGGTCCAATCGCGACACGGGAATCTCGACGTCCAGGGTCGCTTCCCGCCAGTTGTCGGGATCGAACCGCAGCTGTCCCGCACTGCCGGAAATCGTGCCCATCGCCTGCGAGTAACCGGCGTGGTCGATCGAGAACAGCACGCGGGTATGCACCGGATCGATGCGCCATGCATCGTTGCCGGCCCAGGCCGGGGCGGCGGCGAGCAGCAGGGGCAGCAGGGCCAGGCAGGAACGCATCGGCAGGGCTCGGCGGAAAGGTGCCTCGATCATACGCACAGGCCCTGTGCTGCGCTGTGTGCACGGCTGCAACAGTTCGTGGTGGCAATGTGGCTGGAAACAGCCTGTTGCAGCGATGACCCCGGCCCTGTGTGACAATCGGCGCAGGACAGGGGGTTCAGGATGAAGAGCGGCTGGCGCCGGTACTGGCGGTGCATCGCAGGGGCAGGTCTGTTGCTGGTGGCGTTGGCCACCTCCGCGGCAACCTTGGACATGGCAGGTGAAACACCGCGCCTGCGCCGTTTCGGTGCGGCCGAAGGCTTGCCCTCGCGCATGGTGCTGGCCCTGGCCGAAGACCGCACCGGGCACATCTGGGCGGCCACCGATGGCGGCCTGGCACGCTATGACGGCGGCACCCTGCGGGTCTGGCAGCACGATCCGGAACAGCCCGGCTCGCTGCCCGGCAACGAGATCGAAACGCTGATGGTCGATCCGCTCGACCGCGTCTGGGTCGGCATCAACGGCAAGGGCGTGGCCCGGCTGGATGCCGACCGTGAGCGCTTCAAATCCTTCGACGCACTCAACAACGAATGCCAGGGCCAGGCCTGGACCCTGGCCTATGCCCAGGATGCGCTGTGGGTCGGCAGCAGCACCCATGGCGTCTGCCGCATGGGCGAGGACGGCAGCCTGCGTTTCTTCCGGCAATCGGCGGACGGGCTGCCCAGCGACACCATCTACAGCAGCCTGGTCGACGCGCAGGGCCGCCTGTGGCTGGGCACCGAGGCGGGCGTGGCACGCTGGAACGGCACCGCCTTCGAAGCGGTGGCCGCCCGCGAACTGGGCGCGGTGAGCGTGCTGCGGCTGAGCCGTGACGCCGAGGGCGCGATCTGGATCGGCACACAGAACGATGGCCTGTACCGGATCGATGCGCAGGACCGGGTCAGCCGGCCGCGCTGGGCCGACAGTGCCCAGCTGCGTTCGGCCATCGTGCTGGCCGACCGCCAGGGCGGTTACTGGGCCGGCACCTCCGATGGCCTGCTGCGCGGTGATGCGGCCCAGCTGCGGCGCCTGGAAGGCGACCGCGGCAGCGGTTTCCTGACCAGCCACAGCGGCGTGCTGGACCTGCTGCAGGACCATGAAGGTGGCATGTGGGTGGCGCTGCTGACCCAGGGCCTGGCCTACCTGCCGCCGGACTGGCGGCGCTTTTCCACCTGGTACCAGCTGGATGGTCGTCCGCTGGACAGCCAGTACCTGCTGAGCGCGGCCAGCGACGGCCGCAACTACTTCGTCGGCTCGGCCCACGGCGTCTACCAGGTCAATGCGCAGGGCACGCTGAGCCTGCTGGCCAGCGATCGCGAACTGGGCAGCGGTGCGGTGTGGTCGGTGCTGCCGCGCCCGGATGGCAGCTTGTGGTTGGGCCGCGCGGGGCGCCTGAGCGTCTACGACCCGGCGCGGCGCACGCTGCGCGACTGGCCCATTGCCGGTGGTGCCGACCTGCGCCAGCGCATCGACCTGATGCGCGAGGCGCCGGATGGCACGGTCTGGATCTCGGTGATGAACCTCGGCCTGCAGCATCGCGCCAGTGATGGCCGGGTGCTGCGTACCTTCGAGCTGGCCGCGCTGGGCGGCGAAGGCGATGTGCCGGTGGAGCAGATACGCTTCGATGCGCGCGGCCAGACCTGGCTGGTCGGTGCGATGGGCATCTGGCGCGAACAGGCGGACCGTTTCGTCGCCGTGCCCGGGGTGTCGCAGGGGCAGATCTTCGATCTGGTCTGGATCGACCCGCAGCAGGTGTGGCTGGCGCGGCAGGGAGCGTTCGAACGCTACCAGTGGGACGGCCTCGGCCTGCGCCTGATCCAGCGCGTCGATGCCACCTACGGCATGCCGCCGGTCAGCATGGGCGGGCTGGCGCTGGGCCGCGATGGACGTGTGTGGGCGACCACGCCGCGCGGGCTGCTGCGCTGGGATCCACAGACGCGGCGCGTGCAGCAGTTCAACGAACGCGATGGCCTGCCCGATGCCGAGTTCACCGGGCGGCCGCCGGCGATCGGCGCCGACGGCCGGGTGCTCGCGGTCACCCAGACCGGCCTGGTCGGTTTCGATCCCGATGCGTCCGACGTGGAGCTGCCGCCCTCGCAGCTGGTGATCGCGCAGGTGCGCGTGCGCCGCGACGATGCGCGGGGCTGGCAGCCGCTGCCGGCCACCGGCACGCTGCTGCTGGGCCCGGATGATCGCGACCTGCAGATCGACGCGCGCCTGCTGTCCTACGCCAACCCGCAGGGCAACCGCTACCGGTTCCGCGTTGAAGGCTACGACCAGAACTGGGTGGAGCAGGGCGGTGATGGCCAGCGCACGCTGTCGCGGCTGCCGCCGGGGCTGTATTCGATCGAAGTGCAGGCCGCCACCGCCAGCGGGCCGTGGACGGCTTCGCAGCGGCTGCAGGTGAAGGTGCTGCCGCCGTGGTGGCGCAGCGGTATGGCCATCTTCGGCTACCTGATGCTGGGCTCGCTGTTGTTGCTGGTGATGGTGTGGTCGATCCGCCGGCGCCTGCGGCGGCGCCAGCAGTGGCAGTTGACCGTGCACAAGCAGCAGCTGGCCGAACAGGCCTCGCAGGCCAAGAGCCGCTTCCTGGCCACGCTGGGGCACGAGGTGCGCACGCCGATGACCGGCGTGCTGGGCATGAGCGAGCTGCTGCTGGCCACCGAGCTGGACCCGGTGCAGCGCAGCTATGCCGGTTCGATCCAGCAGGCCGGCAGCCATCTGCTGCGGCTGGTGAACGACGCACTGGACCTGGCCCGCATCGAAGCAGGTCGCCTGGAACTGGATATCCGTCCGTTCGATCTGAACGGCCTGCTCGACCAGGTGCAGGCGCTGATGCAGCCGATGGCGCAGCAGCGGCAGCTCGCGTTCCGGCGCGAGGACGCGCTGCCCGGTCCGGTCTGCGTCAGCGGCGATGAAATGCGGGTGCGGCAGATCCTGCTGAACCTGCTCGGCAACGCGGTCAAGTTCACCGATCATGGCTACGTGGGGCTGGGCGCGATCCTCGACGAGGATGGCAATGGCGTGACCTTCGAGGTCAGCGACAGTGGGCCGGGCATCAACGCCGAGCAGCAGCGCCGGCTGTTCCACCGCTTCGAACAGGCCGACGGGCCGCGCACCGCCTCGCGCTACGGCGGCAGTGGGCTGGGGCTGGCGATCTGCCAGGAACTGGCGGTGGCGATGGGCGGGCGCATCGACGTGGACAGCCAGCTGGGCCGGGGCGCGCGTTTCCGCGTGTGGGTTCCGCTGCCATGGACCCGGCAGGCGGCGTCGGCGCAGAGCGAGGTGAGCACGGTGCCGGAGCTGCCGGCCCTGCGCATCCTGCTGGTGGAAGACGATGTGACCGTGGCCGAGGTCATCGCCGGCCTGCTGCGCGCACGCGGGCACCAGGTCGTGCATGTGCTGCACGGGCTGGGCGCGCTTTCGGAGATCGCCACCGACGGCTTCGATGTCGGCCTGCTCGACCTGGACCTGCCGGCGCTGGATGGCACCGCCATCGCCCGCCAGCTGCGTGCGATGGGCTACGAGCTGCCACTGGTGGCGGTGACCGCGCGTTCCGATGCGTATGCGGAAACCCAGGTGCTCGCCGCCGGTTTCGACGGGTTCCTGCGCAAGCCGGTGACCGGCGACCTGCTGGTGTCGGCGATCCAGCAGGCCCGGGCAAAACGCCGGGTGGATGTCTGATCGAGGCACTGGTTGGCGTGAATGCCCTGACTTTCGGTTTACCATGCCGACGCCGCACAACGCGGGGTCCATCAACAGGCAGTGTGAGGAGGCAATCGGTGGCGTATCTGCGGGCGGCGACGCTGCTGCTGATCCTCCTGTGCGTCCTGGCGCCCGTGGCCGCGCAGCCGGTGCCGCCGACCCCGCGGCAGGTGACCGTGTTCGACGGCCTGCCGTCCAACACCGTCAACCGCATGGCCGAAGACCGCTACGGCTACCTGTGGATCGCCACCAATGACGGCCTCGCCCGCTACGACGGGCGCAATTACCGTGTCTGGCGTTCCGAGGACGGGCTGCGCGACAACCGCATCTGGACCGTGCTGGTCGATGCCCAGAACGAGCTGTGGATCGGCACCGAGAATGCCGGCCTGGTGCGCATGTCGGCCGACCGCCGGCAGCTGCGCTTCTACGACCGCAGCAGCCAGCCGCTGATGGCCAGCAACACGGTGTGGAGCGTGGCCTCCACACCGGACGGCTCCATTTGGTTCGGTACCTACGGCGGTGGCCTGTACCGGCTGGATGACAAGGACCGCCTGCAGCGCTTCCTGCCCGAACTGGACAACCCGCGCAGCGTGCCGGCCGCCTCGATTCCGTTCCTGGCGACCCTGCCCGATGGCACCCTGTGGGTGGGGACCAAGCACGGCGTCGCGCGCTGGACCGGCACCGATTTCGAGCGCATCGACGCCGACGCGCTGCCCAGTCAGCTGGTCAATGGCCTGACCGCCGAGCCGGACGGCAGCCTGTGGATCAGCACCGTGGCCGGCGCCACCGTGCGCCGGCCTGACGGCCATTTCGAAGCACCGCAGTGGCAGCTGCCCGCCGGTGACGAAGTGCTGGGCATGATGTTGCGCGATGAGCAGGGCGGACACTGGCTGGATACCCGCAGTGGCCTGGGCCGCGCGGTGAATGGCCAGTACCAGACCGTGCCGCTGTACAGCGCCGTGGCGCGTGGCCAGGTGCGGCCGAACTGGGCCGGCGCCTATGAAGACCGCGAAGGCGGCATCTGGCTGGCCAGCACCAATGCCGGCCTGTGGCACCTGCTGCCGCGCTGGTGGCAGTTCTCGGTGTTCTCGCGGCTGGAGGACGATCCGTCGTCGCTGCGCAACGCCTACGTGCTGGGCACCAGCCCGTCCGCCAACGGCGGCGTGTGGACGGTCGGCAGCCACGGTGCGCTGGACCGGTTCGACCCGCGGAGCGGTGACATCGAGCAGCACCGCACCTTCCTCAATGGCATGCACTGGCTGACCTCGGTACGCGAGGATCGGCACGGCCAGGTCTGGGTCGGTTCGACCGATGCGCTGCTGCGTTACGACCCGCGCACCCGCGCGCTGCGGCGCTGGGACAACGACAGCGGCGCCGATGCCACGATGGAAGGCAACATCGACGCGATGATGACCTGCGATGGCGACAGCCTGTGGCTGATGCTGCCGTCGGGCCTGCAGCAGCGCGATCTCGACGGCCACCTGCGCCGGCAGCTGGAAAACGGCCGCGACGGCCTGCAGGCCGGCCAGCTCAACATGGATGTCGAATGCGGTCCGCAGGACCGGATCTGGCTGGCCAGCAGCCGCGGCCTGCTGCAGTGGCAGCCGGAAGCACAGCGCTTCCAGCCCGTGCCCGGGGCGCCGGCCACGCCGGTGTATGCGATCGATGTGGGCGCCGATGGCAAGGTCTGGCTGTCCGAGGACGGGCGCCTGTCGCGCTACCTCTGGCGCAATGGGCGCCTGGAGCGGCAGGCGGTGATCGGCAGTGAGCAGGGCTACCCGGCCATCGCCGCGACCGGTCTGGTGGTCGACGCGCAGGGCGTGGCCTGGGCCAGCGGTGCGCGCGGCCTGGTGCGGGTGGGTGCCGATGGCCGGAGCGTGCGCCTGTATGGCGTGCATGACGGCCTGCCCAGCCAGGAATTTCGCGACCACACGCTGATCGCCACGGCGAGCGGACGGCTGGTGGCTGGTACGCCGGCCGGCGTGGTGGCCTTCGATCCCGACCTGGTGCGACCTTCAACCCGGCGCGCGCCGCTGGTGATCGAGCGGGTGGAGGTGCGCCGCAACGAACAGGTGCTTGACCTGACCCACGACACGCCGCTGCAGATCGCCGACGGTGATCGCGACCTGCGCATCGTCGCGCGCCTGCTGTCCTTCGCCGATTCGGCGTCCAACAGCTACCGCTACCGGCTGACCGGTTACGACCCGGACTGGGTGGAAGTGGGGCCTGGCGGCGAGCGCCTGTTCTCGCGCCTGCCGCCGGGTGCGTACCGGCTGGAAGTGCAGGCGCGCTCGGCCGACCACGTCTGGTCGCGGGTGGAAGCACTGGAGTTCCATGTACTTCCACCGTGGTGGCGCAGCCTGTCCGGGTTGCTGGTGCTGACGTCCATCGCACTGCTGCTGACCAGCTGGTTCGCCTGGCTGTACCGCCGCCGCCTGCAGCGCAGACACGCCTACCAGCTGGCCCTGCACAAGCAGGAACTGGCCGAACAGGCGTCGGCGGCGAAGACGCGGTTCCTGGCCAACCTGGGCCATGAGATCCGCACGCCGATGACCGGCGTGCTGGGCATGAGCGAACTGCTGCTGGCCTCGCCGCTGGACCCGCAGCAGCGCGGTTACACGCAGTCGATCCGCCATGCCGGCGAACATCTGCTGCACCTGGTGAACGATGCACTGGACCTGGCCCGGATCGAATCGGGGCGCCTGGAGCTGCAGTCGCGACCGTTCGCGCTGAACGGCCTGCTGCAGGACCTCGCCGCCCTGATGGGGCCGCTGGCCGCGCAGAAGGGCCTGCGCTTCGTGCTGGACAACCGGCTGCCGGCGGGCCTGCAGGCGACCGGCGATGCGATGCGGGTGCGGCAGATCCTGCTGAACCTGCTGTCCAACGCCGTGAAGTTCACCAGCCGCGGCACCATCACCCTGCTTGTTCGCTGCGAGGACGGCCCGCGTGGCCTGCATTTCGAAGTACACGACACCGGCCCGGGCATCAGCCAGGAACAGCAGCAGCGCCTGTTCCGCCGTTTCGAGCAGGCCGACGGCGCACGCACGGCGGCGCAGTACGGTGGCAGTGGCCTGGGCCTGGCGATCTGCCGCGAGCTGGCGCAGGCCATGCAGGGCCGGATCCGGGTGGAGAGCCAGCTTGGCAGTGGCACCCGCTTCGAAGTGAGCCTGCCGTTGCCGCTGCACCAAGATGGCGCGAACGAAGACGGTGAGGCGATGCGGGGCGAGGACGCCGTGGCGAACATGCCGGCGCTGCGCATCCTGCTGGTGGAAGACGATGCCACCGTGGCCGATGTGGTGATCGGCCTGTTGACCGCGCGCGGCCATGAGGTGGTGCATGCCGGCCATGCGCTGGCGGCGCTGCGCGAGATCAGCGCGGGCGATTTCGATGTCGGTCTGCTGGACCTGGACCTGCCGGGCCTGAGTGGTTTCGAGCTGGCCCAGCACCTGCGCAACCAGGGCTACATGTTGCCGCTGCTGGCGGTGACCGCGCGTACCGACGCGGACCTGCAGGAGCAGGTGGAGGCCGCGGGCATCGGCGGGTTCCTGCGCAAGCCGGTGACCGGTGAGCTGCTGGTTGAAGCGATTGCGCGGGTGCTGGGTAGGTAGGTTTTTTGCAGGGCTTGCAGCCCTGCACCTGCTTCAATCAACGGCAACGTCAACTTCAAAAGCTGGCTATCCGTGGGATGGCGGGGTGGGTCCGGTTGAGGGGGAC
>NZ_JACVTV010000143.1:0-9272 GCF_016624625.1 Stenotrophomonas sp. S41
GCCATGGATGGCGCCTACGAGCCCCCAGGGATGGGTTTACGGCGTGTCCTGACCACCCACACCGCCCCGCCATCCCACGGAATGCCGCTCTTGATCTTGCTTCGGCTTCGGCAGGTGCAGGGCGCAGCCCTGCAATAAAAAACCCCCTTTACCTCAGCTGGCTGTCCTTGCTGCCGCGCCGGTTGTAGCCGGCATGCGCCTGCTCATCGTCGTCCAGTGCCTGCTGGCAGGCCACGCACAGCCGTACGCCGGGCACGGCCTCGCGCCGCGCCAACGGAATCGGCGCGTCGCATTCCTCGCAGTGTTCCAGACCCGGGCCCTGCCGCAGCTGGCGCCGCGCGCGGGCAATCGCATCGTCAACGGTGGCGTCGATCTGGTCCTGGACCGCGCCGTCTCCCGCCCATCCGGTGGCCATGGCCATCCTCCGCAGGTGTGTCGCCTGATATGGGGACGATACACCCCGCCGCAAACGGCAGCGCGAAAAGGGGACGGAGGGGATCAAGTCGTTTGTGGCACAAACGACTTGATCCCCTCCGTCCCCTTTTTGACTACCAGACCAGGTCGTCGGGGACCTGGAACTGGGCGTAGTACGCGTCGTCCTCGGCGTTGCCGGTGGAGATCTCGGCGGTCGAGCCCGGCTGGCCGTGGTCGACGATGATTGCTTCCGGGGCGCGCTCACGCACCTTCTCGGCGGCGGCACGCGGCAGCAGCGCATAACCCTCGCCCTGGGCGACGATCACCAGCACGCCCACCGACAGCGCCTTGCGCAGCTTGGGGTCGATCAGCAGGGTGCGGATCGCCGCGCCGTCGCTGAAGCGGTACTCGTCATCGCCCTTGTGGGGCACGGCATGGGCGGTGATGATCTGCTTCGCCTGCGCCTTCTGTTCAGCCAGCTTGGCCTGCGCATTTCGCTCGGCGGCCAGCGCACGGTCGCGCTCGACCTTCTCGGCGCGGGCGCGTTCAGCTTCGCGCTGGACCTCGGCGGAGGTCGATTCCGCCTTGCCCTGGCGGGCCTTGGCCTGGGCGCTCGCAGCGGCGCTGGCCTGCGACTTCTTGGCCAGGCCGGCCTTGAGCAATTGTTCCTGCAGCGCGTTGGGCTTTGCCATGGTCGTTGCGTACCGCGTGTAATCTTGGATGTCCCATTCTACCGACGCCCCGCCGCCCCTGCATGGCTGTCCTGAAGTACCTCACCGGCTATCCCGAACCCCTGGTCGCCCAGGTCAGCGAACTGCTGGCCCAGGGCAAGCTCGGCCCCTGGCTGCAGCAGCGCTACCCCGACCCGCACGAGGTACGCAGCGACCGCCAGCTGTACGACTACACGCAGGACCTGAAGGACCGCTACCTGCGCAAGTCGGTACCGCTGAACAAGGTCTGCTACGACAACACGCTGGAAGTCATCAAGCACGCGCTGGGCACCCATACCGCCATTTCCCGCGTGCACGGCGGCCGCCTCAAGGCCAGCCGCGAGATCCGCATCGCCACGGTGTTCCGCCAGGCGCCGGCGGCCTTCCTGCGCATGATCGTGGTGCATGAACTGGCCCACCTGAAGGAGGCCGACCACAACAAGGCCTTCTACCAGCTGTGCCAGCACATGGAACCGGATTACCTGCAGCTCGAGTTCGATACCCGCCTGTACCTGACCGAACTGGCCAACCGCAGCCAGCGCTGACCGCCCGCAGCAGCTACACTGCGCGCCCCCTGACCGACCTGCCCGCCATGGAACCGACCCGCCTCGACAAACACCTGGCCGCCCTGCTCGGCATCCCGCGCGGCGAAGCGCGCCGCTACATCGAGGGCGGCTGGGTGACGGTCAATGGCGAAGTCGTCGAACAGCCCCAGCGCCAGGTCGATGAGAGCGCGGTGATCGTGATGGCCGAACAGGCCGAAGACACCAAGGCCGAGCGGGTCACCATGCTGCTGCACAAGCCGGCCGACGTCGCCGCCGAAACGCTGTGCGCAATGGTGAGCAGCGCCACCCGCAGCGAGCTCGATGCGAGCGACATCCGTCCGCTGCAGCGTCATTTCCATGGGCTGCAGCTGGCGGCATCGCTGCCGGCGGCCGACAGCGGCCTGGTCGTGGTCAGCCAGGACCCTGCCACCCTCGCCCACCTGCAGCGCAACCTGGGCCGCACCGAACAGGAATACCTGGTGGAAGTGGCCGAGGGCGGGCCCGAGCGCGGGCCGTGGCTGATGGCGCGCCTGCAGCACGAATCCGGTGGCGCCAAGGTCAGCTGGCAGAACGAGCAGCGCCTGCGCTTTGCCGGCAAGGGCCTGACCGCCAAGGGCTTGCGCACGGCAGTGGGCAACGCCGGGCTGCAGGTGGCCGCGGTTCGCCGCCTGCGCATCGGCCGCGTGGCGTTGGGGCCGCTGCCGCCGGCGCAGTGGCGCTACCTGGGCAGCGACGAGCGGTTCTGAGCCTGCGCTGGTGGCATCCACGCATGGCGTGGATCTACCATCGATGGCATGAGCCCGTACCTGCCGCCCTGGCGACGCGTGCTGCGCGTCGTTGCGATCATCATCGCCGCCCTGCTGTTGCTGGTGCTGTCCGGTCTGCTGCTGGCCGACCACCTGACGCCACAGGCACACGGGCCGGTCTCGCACGTGCTGCCGCTGCAGCCGGCACAGACCGCCATCGACCGCCAGCTGCTGCCCGAGCTGGAAGCCCACCCCGGCCAATCCGGCGTGGCCTTCCTCAGCGATGGCATGGACGCGTTCGCGGCACGCGCGAAGATCACCGAACAGGCCGGGCGCAACCTGGACCTGCAGTACTACATCTGGCAGGACGACCTGGTCGGCCACCTGATGGCCAAGGCCCTGTACGACGCCGCGGAACGTGGCGTGCGCGTGCGCATCCTGCTTGACGACATGAACGCCAAGGACAAGGACGCGCTGATGATGGCGCTCGATGCGCACCCCAACATCGAGATCCGCCTGTACAACCCGTTCCGCAACCGCAGCGGCATCGCGCGCACGCTGGAAATGATCCAGCGCGCTTTCAGCGTCAACCACCGCATGCACAACAAGAGCTGGATCGCCGACGGCCGCGTGGCCATCGTCGGTGGCCGCAACATCGGCGAGGAATATTTCAGCGCGCGCAACGACGTGAATTTCCAGGATCTGGACCTGGTGGTGGCCGGGCCGGCGGTGCAACAGGCCAACCGCATCTTCGACGACTACTGGAACAGCGACACCGCCATTCCCATCGCCGCGCTGGCCACCTACACCGATGCCCAGCTGCGCGCGCTGGTGCGCCAGTCCGATCGGGATGCGCTGCACGCCAAGGCACGGCCCTACCTGCAGCGGGTCGCTGATTCGCGTGCGCAGCGCCAGCCGGGCCCGGACCCGCTGCACTGGAGCGCCAACGTTCGCATCCTTTCTGACCCGCCGATGAAGCACCGCAACGATGCGCGTGATGACTGGCTGGTCAGCGCGCTGGTCGAAGAGCTGCAGTCCACCCGCCATACCGCGTTGCTGGTGTCGCCCTACTTCGTGCCTGGCGCGGATGGCCTGCAGGGCCTGTCGGCGATGGCCGCGCGTGGCGCCCAGGTGGGCGTGGTGACCAATTCGCTGGCCGCCACCGATGTGGCGGCCGTGCACGGTGGCTACATGGGCTACCGGGAGCCGCTGCTGAAGGCCGGCGTGCAGCTGTACGAACTGAAGGCGCACGGTGAGCCCGGCGAATCCAGCCTGTTCGGCAGCAGCGGCGCCAGCCTGCACACCAAGGCCTTCGTCATCGACGACCACCGCGGCTTCGTCGGCTCGTTCAACCTCGACCCACGCTCGGCCTACCTCAACACCGAAATGGGCGTGCTGTTCGATGACCCGGTGCTGGGAGCGCGGCTGCGCGAGGAATATCTGCGCCTGGCCGACCCGCTGCACAGCTGGTGGCTGGCGCTGGGTCCCGACGATGACCTGCGCTGGCTGGAACGGCAGCCACCGCCACATTGGGTGGGCCGCGAACCCGGCAGCACGCTGCGCGCGCGTGCGACCGCCCGCATCATCAGCTGGCTGCCGGTGGAATCGCAGCTGTAGCGCTTACGCGCCGCCCTCGCCGTGGGCGTCGTGCATGGCTTCGTCGAGGGTTTCCACGTTGCGCCCGTGCAGGCGCCGCCAGATCCAGCGCAGTGCGTGCGGCGGCGCCGAGGGCAGCTGCTCCAGCAGCGCCAGCATGCGTGCCTGGGTGCCGTGGCCATGCCGGCACAGCAGGCTGGCGGCGGCAGCCGCGCTACCCAGGCGCAGGCTGTCGGCCAGCGGGCCTTCGGCATCGGCGGCCAGCGCCTGGTGCACCGGTTCGGGCAGGTCCCAGGCCGCCGCCACGCGCTGGGCCAGCGGCAGCGACCAGCGCTGCAGCAGGTCCAGGGCCAACGCCGGCGCCACCGTCTCGTTGCGTGCCTGTGCTTCCTGCAGGAGCTGGCGCATCACCAGCGCCGCGCCCAGCCCCTGCACCAGGCCGAGCCACTGCGCGGCGAAGGCATCGCCGAAGGTGACCGTGCGCGCATGGTCCGCCGCCGCGCGCGATGCCAGCAGCGCGTGCTCCCAGATGATCGCGCTGAACTGCGGGAACACCTCGCACTGCACCTGCATGACCGGCTGCACCAGCACGGCACTGATGATCTGCCGCACGCCTTCGGTGCCGACCAGGGTCACCGCCCGCTGCAGGCTGTCCACCGGCCGCTCGTGCACCTTGTAGGCCGGGCTGTTGGCGATGCGCAGCAGGTTGCCGGTCAGCACCGGGTCCTGGCCGATGATCGCGGCCATCACCCGTGCCGAGGCCACCTCGTCATTGACGGTCTGGATCAGCTGCGGCAGCAGCTGCGGGCGCCGCGGCAGCTGCCGGGTCGCCCAGTCACGGTCCTGCAGCGCGCGGTCCACCGCGTCGGCCAGCGCGGACGGGCCGGGCGTGGCCGGCTCACCTGCCAGATGCGGGTACAGCGCCAGGGCATGCAGGCCACGCTGCAGGTGCGCGGCGACCTCCGCCGGCGGCAGCGCCTCGCCCTGCAGGCTGGCTGCAGCGGCGGCCACGGCCTGCCGTGGTGCCGTCGCCAGGCGCACCGGGTCCGTACCGGACAGCCGGGACACCCATCCCACCAGCGTTTGCCACCAGGCCGGCCTCATCCGGATCGGCCCTGTCGTTGCACTGCTGCTGCCACTGACTGCCCCTGCGCGTTCTTCACATCGGCCACCTGCCGTCGACGCTGCATCGGCCGCACTTTCATCTTCTTTAACCCGGACCGCTCGGATCTGCACGGCAGATGCCGGGGGAATGGACTAGAATGGCGCCGCGCGACCCGTCCCCCAGCCATGACGACGTCGCTTTTTTTGTTTTGGGACCCTACCGTTCATTGGCAGTTCGCTGCAGTTCGCCGCTGATCGCGCCATCGGAGACGCCATGCTATTCGAAACCCTCGCCACCACCGGCCACGAACAGGTTGTGTTCTGCCACAACCAGGATGCCGGCCTGAAGGCGATCATCGCCATCCACAACACCACCCTGGGCCCGGCCCTGGGCGGCGTGCGCATGCGCCCCTACGCCAGCACCGACGAGGCGCTGGCCGACGTGCTGCGGCTGAGCCGGACGATGACCTACAAGAATGCACTGGCCGGGCTCAATGTCGGTGGCGGCAAGGCAGTCATCATCGGTGACCCGAAGGTGGACAAGACCGAAGTGCTGTTCCGCGCCTTCGGCCGCTACGTCGATTCGCTGGGCGGCCGCTACATCACCGCCGAAGACGTCGGCACCGACGTCAACGACATGGAAAACATCTACCTGGAAAGCCAGTTCGTGACCGGCGTGCACCAGGTCCACGGCGGCTCCGGCGACCCGGCGCCGTTCACCGCCTATGGCGCGCTGCAGGCGCTGATGGCGTCGCTGCGCTTCAAGTTCGGCCACGAGGAAGTGGGCAAGACCAGCATCGCCGTGCAGGGCCTGGGCCATATCGGCATGGAGCTGGTCAAGCTGCTGCGCGACCGCGGCGCCAAGCTGTACGTGACCGACCTGGACAGCAGCCTGGTCGATCGTGCGGTCAGCGATTTCGGTGCCGAGGCGGTCAAGCCGGACGAGATCCACGAGGTCAACGCCGACGTGTTCGCACCGTGCGCGCTGGAAAGCGCGATCAACGCCGACACCCTGCCGCGCATCAAGGCGAAGATCATCTGCGGCACCGCCAACAACCAGCTGTCCAGCCTGGAGATCGGCGATGAACTGCATGCGCGCGGCATCCTCTACGCGCCCGACTATGCGGTCAACGCCGGTGGCGTGATGAACGTGTCGCTGGAGATCGACGGCTACAACCGTGAACGCGCGATGCGCCTGATCCGCAGCATCTACCACAACCTCACGCGCATCTTCGAGCTGTCCCAGCGCGAGAACATCGCGCCGCAGCGTGCGGCCGACCGCATCGCCGAAGCGCGCATCCTGTCCATCGGCAAGCTGAAGATGCCGCTGGGCCGCAGCACCCCGCGCCTGGGCAACCTGCGCGGCGGTTGATCCGCCCGGCCGCGGGACGCGGGGAATGCCGGCCAGCGGCCGGCATTCCCCGGTAACCCCGATCAGAAAGCGGCGCTGTAACGCAGCGCCACCTGGCGCAGATCCCCACGCGGACCGAAGCGCTGGTCGTAGCCGAAGCCCAGCCGCGTGTTGCGGCTCAACCACGATTCCACCGATACGCCGAACAGGCCGCCGGAACGCGTCGGCTGCAGGCCGGCCATCGGTGCCCATGCGTCGACGCCGACGAAGCTCGCATCCGCATCCAGGCCCTGGCTGGACAACAGCTGCTGCCACTCGGCATAGCCGCGCAGCGACCAGCCGCGCCACTCGCGCTCGGCGCGCACACCGGCCAAGGCCTGGCTGCGGCTGCTGATACCGCCCTGCGTGCGCAGGCCGAAGCCCAGCCCGCCCTGTTCGCTGAAGCGATCGTTGTCGACCCGCGCGTAGTCGGCGCCCACGTAGGGGGTCAGCGCTGCATGCGCCGACCCGAAGCGGTAGCCGGTCTCCACGCTGGCCATGCTGAAGCTGCCGCCGTAGCGCGCATTGACGCCGTACTGGCCAGCTCCCAGCAGCAGCTGGCGATCGATCTGGCGGGTGAACTGGCCGGCGCCCACCTGGCCCAGCGCGTAGGCACCACCACTGCTCCAGCCCGCATACAGCTGCGCCTGCGACTGCCGGTCACGCCCGCGGTCGCCGCCCCAGCTGCTGTTGCTGTAGCTGCGCAGTTCGCCGAAGGCGAAGCCGAGCACGCCGTTGCCGCCCATCGCCACGTCCTGGCCCATCATCCAGCCGCGGGTGTCGGTGCCGCTGGCCGAGAAGCTGCCCTGGCCGGCATCGCCCAGCGCGTTCTGCCAGGTGCCGCCCAGCCGCGGAGCGGCCTGGACCTGGCCGAAGCGGGCCGACAATGCACGGCGGCCCAGGTCGATGCTGTCGAACGTGGCCGCCGCGGCCAGCGCATGCGCCTTGCCGGACAGGCTGTCGAGGCTGGCCTGCAGGGCCTGGTTGCCTTCCACCCGCTGCAGCGCGGCCGCGCCATCGGCGAAGGAGGCCGAGCCGGCGCCGAGATCGAGGCGCTCGAACGCTGATTCCACCCGCAGCGCCGAGGCCAGCGCGGCGTTGGAAGCGCGCGCCACGCTGGCGGCCTGGGTGACGTTGATGCGGTCGGTGACCAGCACCACGCTGTCGCTGCCGTAGGTCAACGAACTCTGCAGCAGGGTGCCCTGCGGCAGGCTGTTGCTGACCCCGTCGAAGCGGCCGGTGACGCCCTGTCCGGCATGCAGCACGGTCTGGGTGCGGCCATCGGCGGCCACGTAGCCGCTGACGATGCTGGCCACGTGCACGTCGCCGCCCTGCAGGGTGGCCGTGCCGGTGATCTCCAGCGGGTTGGAACCCAGCGAAATGCTCAGCCGTGCACCGGCACGATGCAGGTAGTTGCCCTCGATGGTGGCGCTGGTATTGGCATTGCGCAGGATGACGGTGGCGCCGTTGTCGACGTTGCCGCGGATCCGGCTGGTGCCGGTCATGAACTGCAGCGCGGCGCCCTCGGGCACGCCGGCCTGCGGCACCACGACCACGTTGGAGGTGATCGACCCGCCATCGCGCAGCGCCAGCGTGCCCTGCTCGATGCGGGTTTCGCCGGTGAAGGTGTTGGTGCCCGACAACCCCAGGGCGCCGACGCCCTGCTTGACCAGGCCACCGCTGCCGCTGATGTCGTTGCTCCAGACCGAATCCAGGCCGGTCTGCGAGACGTTGACCACGGCATTGCCCCAGTCGAACTTCGCCGGCCCGTTGATGGCCTTGGCGATGTTCAGCAGGCCATAGCCGAAGGTGCTGTCCACGCCGGGCGCACCCAGGTCGGTGGCGGTGCCGAGCAGGGTCTGCCGTACCAGGTCGTTGCTGAAGTACGGGTATTTCTGCCAGACCACGGCCGCCGCACCGGACACCAGCGGCGCGGCGAACGAGGTGCCGTAGTTCCACAGCAGGGTGGAGCCGGTCGGGTAATTCGGATTGACGAAGATCGCCGCACCGGGTGCCGCCAGGCAGTAGCTGGCCGCCACGCCGCAGGCGTTGGCATAGCCGGCCAGCTTGCTGGGGTCGGTGGAATCGACCGCGGTCACCGCCAGCCAGCCACGTTCCAGGTCGGCGGCCGGGCGCGAATTGTTCGGGCCGGCCTGGCTGGGCAGCGCCGCCATGTCCGACGGGTTGGCCTTGGATTCATTGCCGGTGGCGAACACCACCAGGCCGTTGTTGCCGATGATGAAGGGGCGGTACTCGGCCGCGATCGGCGCGGTGGCCGCGGCGTTGGTCCAGTAGAGCCCGCCCCATGAGTTGTTCATGATCTTCACGCCCTGGTTGATCAGGTCCTGGTGGACCCCCGCCAGGCCAAGCGCGCCATCGACCTCGTTGCCGTTGCCCGACCCATCGTCGGTCGGCCGCGTGTCGGAAATGATCCGCGCCGAGACGATCTGCGCGTTCGGCGCGATGCCTCCCGGCCACGACCCGAAGGCCTTGCCCGCCGCCAGTTCAGCCACCGCCGTACCGTGGCCGACCACGTCATCGTTGTTGAGGTTGTTGCTGCGCGGATCCACGTAGCTGTAGTTGGCCAGCACCCGCCCGCTCAGGGTGGGATGGTTGCGCTGCACGCCCGAATCGACGATGCCGATGCGCACGCCGCTGCCATCCAGCCCCGCGCTGCGCGCTGCGTCAGCCTTGGTGATGGACAGGTGCGCGTTGATCGCCGGTTCGGCCGGCTGGGTGGGCGTGGTCGGCGGAGGCGTGGTGGGCG
>NZ_JACVTV010000144.1:0-9223 GCF_016624625.1 Stenotrophomonas sp. S41
TGGTCGGCACGGGGTCGGATCCCGTTGCTGCGCAACGGGCTCTGACCCCATGTCTGGCGGAAGACGAAGGCATATTGCGCGACCGGGGTCTCACTCCTTATGCTCCCGCGCCATGCGGGCCAGGGTGGCCCGTGGGGGGATCCATGCGAAGGATATGGGTGTTGCTGCCACTGCTGGCGGCGGCAGGTGATGCGTGCGCGCAGCGTGTGTACAAGTGCAACGATGGCGGTCGTAGCGTCTACCAGACGCTGCCCTGCCCGAGCGGGCAGGATACGGGCGTGACGCGGCCGATCGTGCGTGATCCCAAACTGACCTGGCAGGAATCTGAGCGGGTCGACCGCGAGCTCCGCGATGCGCGCCGTCAGCTTCAGGCCAACGCCGGCCGCAATGCGCCGCAGGGATCCGGCACGGTCATCGAGGCCGCCAGCAACGCCGAGGCCTGCGACAAGGCGCGGGCGCGCCGCGAGATGGCCGAGTGGTTCGGCACGCGCACGCCGCAGCGGCAGCTCAACGACGACGTCACCCGCGCCTGCGCTTCGCGCTGAAGGCCGGCCCCGGCCCCGGCCGACCCATGCTTGATTAACGAAATGCGAATGCCTATCATTTACTGATCGGTTGTACGCTCAGCCACCTGGCGCCCCCACCGCGCTTCCGCCCGTGTACATCCCCGGCTCCTCGTGCGCCGACGGCCCTGGCCGTCAGCGCGTGGCGATGGGAGATGCCTCGGGTCGCGCGATTCCGCGCAGGCGCCCGCACGCATGGATTCCATCGCTGATGTTTTCCTCCTGCATGGAATCGCACTGTATGGCCCGACCGAACATTCCCGTCGTTTCCCCCCTGGCGCTGGCCCTGGCCACGTTGTTGTGTGCCCCGCTGGCCCACGCCGATGCACCGTCCGCCGCCGATGCGCGCACGCTGGACACGGTGAAAGTAACCGCCGACGGCGAGATCCAGAACGGCTACACGGTGAAGAACACCCGCAGTGCGACCAAGCTGGACCTGTCCCTGCGCGAGACGCCGCAGTCGGTCACCGTCATCACCCGCCAGCGCCTGGATGACATGGGCCTGTTCTCGCTGTCCGATGTGATGGGCCAGGTGACCGGCGTGCATGTGGCGGTCACCGACAGCGAGCGCATCAACTATGTCTCGCGTGGCTACAACATCACCAATTTCCAGATCGACGGCATGCTCAACACGTTCGGTGGGTCGATCAAGACCAACACCGACAACGTGATCTACGAGCGCATCGAAGTGATCCGCGGTGCCACCGGCCTGACCACCGGCGCCGGTGACCCGTCCGGCACCATCAGCATGGTGCGCAAGCGCCCGACCGACACCTTCCAGATGGGTGCCAACCTGACCCTGGGCCGCTGGGGCAACCAGCGTCTGGAAGCCGATCTGGGCGGCCCGATCGCCTGGGACGGCCGCATCCGCGCGCGCGTGGTCGCCGCCAAGCAGCAGAGCGACTCGTTCCGTGATGTCTACCAGCTGGACAAGGACGTGTTCTACGGCATCGTCCAGGCCGACCTGACCGACAGCACGCTGTTCGAGGTGGGCTACGAATACCAGTCGCCGCACACCAGCGGCGTGACCTGGGGCGTGGTGCCGTACTGGGGCCCGGACGGCACACCGGCCAACCTGCCGCGCTCGACCAACTTCTCGGCGTCGTGGAGCAGCTGGCCGATCATCGAGAAGACCACCTTCGCGCGGCTGGAACAGCAGCTGGGCAGCCACTGGTCAGTGAAGGCCGCGATCAGCCGCGCCAAGCGCAACACCGATGGCGCGGTCTGGTATGGCGCGCAGGGCTACCCGCGTGCCGACGGCACCGGCGTGCTGGCCTACATCGGCAACTTCGTCGAAGACAGCACGATGGATGTGGCGGACGTCAACGCCACCGGCAGCTTCGAACTGT
The DNA here is from genome assembly GCF_016624625.1 of Stenotrophomonas sp. S41. Classification (NCBI taxonomy): domain Bacteria; kingdom Pseudomonadati; phylum Pseudomonadota; class Gammaproteobacteria; order Lysobacterales; family Lysobacteraceae; genus Stenotrophomonas; species Stenotrophomonas sp. S41. The sequence continues at coordinate 1,913 of NZ_JACVTV010000144.1, forward strand.
TCGGCCACACCCAGGAAGTGGTGTTCGGCGCAGGCCAGTCGGTGCGCAAGGGCGAGTACCCGTCGGCATCCATCGACCCCTACCCCACCAGTTACACCCAGGTGCCCGACTGGCGGAACTGGACCGGCGATGTCGCGCCGCTGTCGGTGACCCGTCCGGGCTACCTGGGTTCGCAGGATGAGCTGCGCCAGCAGGCGGCCTACGTGGCTACCCGCCTGCGCCTGGCCGACCCGCTGCTGGTGGTGGCCGGCGTGCGCTACGGCAACTGGGAAACCAAGACCTGGCGCTACAGCTACGACAGCAGCGGCAACCGCACCGGCACCACGCGCACCGGCTACAAGCCCAAGGACCAGACCACGCCGTACGCCGGCGTGGTGTACGACTTCAACCGCGTGCTCAGCGCCTATGCCAGCTACACCGACATCTTCGCGCCGCAAAACTACCGCGACAAGAACGGCAGCTACCTGGAGCCAGTGGTCGGCAAGATGTACGAAGGCGGCCTGAAGGCCGAGTTCTTCGACGGCCTGCTGAATGCCTCGGCGGCGATCTTCGAGGGCAAGAAGGACAATGTGGCCGAGGTCGATGATTCGGTGCCGCTGAATTCGCTTCCGGATGGCACCCAGGCCTACCGCTCCACCGGCAAGGGCAACAAGGTGCACGGCTGGGAAGTGGAAGCACAGGGCAGTATCGGCGAAAGCTGGAACCTCTCGGCGGGCTTCGCCCACGCCGTCAGCCGCAGCCAGCTCGGCGTGGTACAGAACAGCACCACCCCACAGGACACCTTCCGCCTCAACGCCAGCTGGCGTCCGGGCGGCATCGATGGCCGCTTCTGGCTGGGCGGCGGTGCCACCTGGCAGAGCCGCATCTGGCGCGCCAGCACCAAGCCGGCGGCCGACTACCTGACCAGCGGCCGCACCGAACCCGGCGTCATCCAGCAGGACGCGTTCTACCTGCTGAACCTGGCCGGCGGCTACCGCTTCAACGAGAACTTCAGCGCCCAGCTCAACATCAGCAACCTGCTGGACAAGAAGTATTACAGCAACGTCGGTTTCTACAACGGCGTGTACTGGGGTGAACCGCGCAACGTCACCATGACCCTGCGCTGGAAGCTCTGATGCCCTGATGGATGGCGCCGGTTCTGCGACCGGCGCCCGGCCACGGATGGCCACCTCCGGCGCGCTTCGGTGCGCCGGCCTTTCTTCCAACGAACCTGCAGGACCGCCGTGGACCGCTCGCCCGAACTTGCCAGCTCCCGCCTCAGCACCTTCTTCGCCAGCGAACGCTGGGGAGTGCTGTCCCGTTCCCTGGCCGCGATCTTCGGCGGCTACGCGCTGGCCTCGATGACCAGCGTGTTCTGCGCCGTGGCGCTGCCCGCCGCGCGCGGGCAGGCCGTGCTGACCGGCATGCTGCTGGCCATCGTGGTCGCCGCCTGCGCCGCGCTGTGGGCCTTCGCCACGCGCAGCGCACTGCGCGCCTGGGTCGGCATCCTCGGCCCCACCCTGCTGCTGGCCGCCGCGTCGCGCCTGCTGGGGGCCTGGGCATGAAGAACGGATTCCGCCAGTCGATGGCCTGGCTGCACACCTGGACCGGCCTGCTGGTCGGCTGGCTGCTGCTGCTGATCTTCATGGCCGGCACCGCCAGCTACTACCGCGAGGAGATCAGCCGCTGGATGCGCCCGGAGCTGCCCAGCGCCAAGGTCAGCACCGACGTGGCCGCGCAGCGCGCCATCGACTTCCTGCAGGACAAGGCCGGCAACGCCGAGATGTGGTACGTGACGCTGCCGCAGCCGCGCAACCCGGCGATGAGCACCTTCTGGCGCGTGCCCGCCGACCAGGCCGATCCTTCCAAGGGCCGTCGCGGTGCCTTCGGCGATGCAACGCTGGACCCGAACACCGGCGGCGAACTGAAGGCGCGCGACACCCGTGGCGGTGATTTCTTCTACCGCCTGCATTTCGACCTGCACTACATCCCGGTGTACTGGGCGCGCTACCTGGTGGGCTTCTGCGCGATGTTCATGCTGGTGGCGATCATCACCGGCGTCATCACCCACAAGAAAATCTTCAAGGACTTCTTCACCTTCCGCAAGGACAAGGGCCTGCGGTCGTGGCTGGATTTCCACAACGTCAGCGCGGTGATGGCCCTGCCCTACCACGCGATGATCACCTACACCGGCATCGTCACCCTGATGATCATGTACCTGCCGTGGGGCGTGAAAGTGGCCTACCCGCAGGACGAGGACAAGTTCATCGCCGAAGCCTTCGGTGGCATGCCCGAGGTGAGCGCACCGGCCGAGGGCCGCGCGGTGCCGATGCCGATCGCGCAGCTGCTGGACAGTGCGCGCGCGCACTGGAAGGGCGTGGAAGTGGCCGGCTTCACCGTGACCAACCCGGGCGCCGCCAACGCAGTCATCGACATCCGCCAGCGCGACGGCAAGCGGCTGTCCACCGATACCCCGGCGCTGCGCTATGACATGGCCAGCGGCACGCTGCTGCAGGAGAGCCCGCCCTCCGGCGGCGCCACCGCCACCCGTGGCGTGATGTATGGCCTGCACCTGGCCCGCTTCGCTGATTGGGGCCTGCGTGCGTTGTTCTTCCTGTCCGGCCTGATCGGCTGCCTGATGGTCGCCAGCGGCGTGGTGCTGTGGGCGGTGAAGGAACGGCCCAAGCATGCCAAGAGTGGGCGCATCGGCTTCGGCCTGCGCCTGGTCGATGCGCTGAACATCGGCGCCGTGGCCGGCCTGCCGATCGCGTTTGCCGCCTACTTCTGGGGCAACCGCCTACTGCCGCTGGAGATGGCCGAGCGCTCCAATGCCGAGGCCAACGTGTTCTTCTACGCCTGGGGCGCCGCCCTGCTGGCCGCCTTCATCTGGCCCAAGCGGATGATGTGGGCGTGGCAGCTGTACATCGGCGCGGCCGCCTTCGCGCTGGTGCCGGTGGTCAATGCCCTGACCACCCATGCGCACCTGGGCGTGACCCTGCTCAGTGGCGATTGGGTGCTGGCCGGCTTCGATCTGTCGATGCTTGCCTTCGGCGCGATGCTGGCGATGTGCGGCTGGCGCATGCAGCGCTGGACGCCGCCGCTGAGCGCGGCTGAAAAGAAGAAGCGCGCAGCGGCGGCTGCAGCCGCCAAGGCACCGGCTGCGCCTGCGGCTACCGAAGCGGAGGCCAGCGCATGATGCTGCTGGCCCTGACCCTGTCGTTCTCCGCGTTCACCGCGCTGTCGCTGGCGATGGAAAAGCACCAGCAGGACCTGCACGGCAAGGCCGCCGCGACGCCGGCACGGCGCACGCAGTGGCGCGTGCTGGGCTGGGTGTTGCTGACGGTCGCGTTCGCGCTGTGCGTGGTCGACCACGGCTGGGCGATGGGCCCGGTGCTGTGGCTGGGTGCATTGACCCTGGCCGGCGTGCCGCTGGCCTTTGGCCTGTACCCGTACCGGCAGACGTGGATCGCGCCGCTGGCCATCGCGCTGCCGGTTCTCGGCCTGGTGGTGGCGTTTTTGTAACCCGGCAGCCGGGGTCGGATCCCTTGCGCATTGCGCAAGGGCTCCGACCCCATCCCCAGGCATCGCGTATCCACGCATGGCGTGGATCTACTAGACGTGCGACCCGACGCGGCCGGGGTCGGATCCCTTGCGCGCAGCGCAAGGGCTCTGACCCCATCCCCAGGCATCGCGTATCCACGCATGGCGTGGATCTACTACGGCTGCAGCCGGGGTCAGAGCCCCTGCGCTGCGCGCAGGGGATCCGACCCCGAACCTCCGGTCAGCCCAGGCGCTTCAGTTCCCACGCACGGTGGATGCGCGCGTTGCGCTCGAAGTCCGGTCCAATCGTGCGCGCGGTGATCTCGCGACACTGGGCGAACTCGGCGATGGCGTTTTCTTCCAGCTTGAAGCGGCGGAAGTTGTTGGAGAAATACAGCACGCCGCCCGGCGCCAGGCGCGCCACCGCCGCACGCAGCAGCTTCAGCTGCTCGCGCTGCACATCGAAGTCGTCGGCACGGGCCGAGTTCGAGAACGTCGGCGGATCGCAGAAGATCACGTCGTACTGGCCGCGATCGCCTTCCAGCCACGCCATCGCATCGGCCTGCACCAGCAGGTGCTGGTTGCCGCCCTGGCCGTTCAGCGCCAGGTTGTCGTAGCACCACTGCAGGTAGGTCGCCGACAGGTCGACGCTGGTGGTGCTGGCCGCGCCGGCTACCGCCGCCTGCACACTGGCCACGCCGGTGTAGCAGAACAGGTTGAGGAAGCGCTTGCCACGCACCTGCTCGGCCATCATCCGGCGCAGCGGGCGGTGGTCCAGGAACAGGCCGGTATCGAGGTAGTCGAACAGGTTCACCTGCAACAGCGCGTTGTTTTCGCGCACCACGATGAACTCGTCACGCTGCTCGAAGCGACCGTACTTGCTGCCGCCCTTGCCGCGCTCGCGCGACTTCATCGACACCTGCTCCGGCGGCACGCCGAACACTTCGCGCGCGGCGGCCAGCAGTTCGTTGCGGCGACGGCGCACGTCGTTTTCCGGAATCGCGGCCGGTGCGGCGTATTCCTGCACGTGCAGGAAGGTGCGGCGCTGGCCACCGTCTTCTTCGTAGACGTCGATGGCCGCCGCATATTCCGGCAGGTCGGCATCGTAGGCGCGGAAGCAGGTGATGTCCTCGCGCGCGCGCCAGCTCTTGAACTTCTTCAGGTTCTTGCGCAGGCGGTTGGCCACCATCTGCGCGCCTTCGCTCAGCTCGCGCGGCTGCGCCGGGTCGCGGCCCGGCACGGCGATCGGGTCGCAGACGATCAGCGCGCATTCCAGCGCACCGTTGAACATCTGGTACTTCTTGCCGGCGCGCAGGCCGGTGGCGAAAGCGAGTTCGTCATTGCCGCACAGCAGGCTGGCGCGCCATTGCGGCACGGCCTTCTGCAGGGCGTTGCCCAGCGCGCGGTACAGCGCCGGATCGGCGGCCAGGCGCTCGTCGTAGGGCGGGTTGCAGACCACCGCGCCGATTTCCTGCTCCGGTGCGGCCAGGTCGGCCACGTCCGCACGGGTGAAGCGGATGGCGTGGGCCACGCCGGCCACTTCGGCATTCTCGCGGGCGGCCTGGATGGCCACCGGGTCGATGTCGCTGCCGTGGATGACCGGCTTCAGCGCGGCCAGGCCAGCAGCTTCGCGGTCACGCGCTTCACTCTGGATGGTCTTCCAGGCGGCCTTGTCGAAGCCCAGCCAGCGGCTCGGCGGCAGGCTGCCATGGCGCATCAGGCCGGGGGCGACGTCGGCGGCCATCAGCGCGCCTTCGATCAGCAGCGTGCCGCTGCCGCACATCGGGTCCAGCAGGCCACCACCGGCGGCATGCAGGCGCGGCCACTGCGCGCGCATCAGCAGCGCGGCGGCCAGGTTTTCCTTCAGCGGCGCCTCGTGGGCGGCACCACGCCAGCCACGGCGGTGCAGCGGGCCACCGCCGAGATCGATCGACAGCGAGGCACGGCCTTTGCGCAGCGACAGGTTCACGCGCACGTCGGGCAGGTCGGTGTTGACCGAGGGGCGTTCCAGGCCTTCATCGCGCATGCGGTCGACGATGGCGTCCTTGATCCGCTGCGCGGCGAAGCGCGCGTGGGTGATCTTGTCGCCGGACACGTGCGCGTCCACCGCCAGGGTCATTTCCGGCTTGATGTGCTCGTGCCACGGCAGCGCACGCACGCCGTCGTACAGGGCCTGCTCGTCCGGGCATTCGAACTCGTCGATCGGCCACAGCACGCGGCTGGCCAGGCGCGACCACATGACGATCCGCAGCGCCTGCTCCAGTTCGCCATCGGCGTTGACGCCGGCAATGGTGGCGGTGGCCTTGCCAAGGCCCAGGGCCGACAGTTCATCGGCAAGCAGGTATTCCAGGCCCTTGGCGCAGGAGACGAAGAATTTCACGGGATCGGTTCGCAGGTGGTCGGGCGCGGCACAGGGGCCGGGCCAGTCGGAAAGGAGGGCCGTGGACACGGCCGGCAGGCCCGCGCCGGGGGCGGCGGGGCTGCCATTGTAGTCAAAGGGGGCGGGCGCGCCGTGCGCCCGGGCTTCACAGCTGGCGCAGCAGGCGCTCGAAGGCCTGCGCGGAGGCCTCCACGTGGCGTTCCAGGCGGTGGCCGTCGTCCACCAGCAGCAGCTGCGCCGAGCGCGCCTGCGCCCAGGCGATGACCCCGGCGGCCGGCACCACCTCGTCATGCCAGGCCTGGACCACGGTGGTCGGCACGGCAGCGGCGTCCAGCGCCGGCATCGGGCCCATGGTGGTGGGCGGCACCATCAGGAACAGGCCGGCCACCGGCACCTGCAGCGAGGCGATGCCGGAAATGTAGGCGCCCAGGCTGGAGCCAGCCAGCACCACCGGGCCTTGGGTGGCGGCCGCAGCGGCACGCTCGACCAGACGCTGCAGGCGGGTGCGCACGTCGCCGACGCGGCTGATCTCGCTCATCGCGTCCAGGTCGGTGTAGTCGGGGCGCTCGTGGGTCCAGCCCAGGCGCTCGGCAACCTCGGCCAGGGCGGTGACCTTGGTGGCCTCCGGGCCGCTCTCGAAGCCGTGGGACAGGATGCAGTGGCCGCGGCTCATGCATGCGCTCCCAGGGAGCGGTTCAACGTCGATCGGGAAGGCAGGTTCATCCTGCAATGCTAGCATCGCCGCATGCCCACCCCGCTCCTGCCCGGCCTGCAGCTGCAGCCACTGCCCTACCACGACCGCCTGCCCCTGCGTGATGCCGACAGCCTGCGGATGGTGGTGATCCACTGCACCGAGCTGCCCGACCTGGCGATGGCCCGCGAGTATGGCGAGCGCGTGCTGTATGACAGCGGCGCGGGCAACAGCGGGCATTTCTACATCGACCGCGACGGCAGCGTGGTGCAGTACGTGGCGCCGGAGCGCATCGCTCACCACGTGCGCGGCATGAACGCCGATACGGTGGGCATCGAGCTGGTCAATACCGGGCGTTACCCGCACTGGTTCGACAGCCGCCACCAGGCGATGGACGAGCCGTATACCGAGGCGCAGCTGGTGGCGCTGGAGGCGCTGCTGCTGGCGCTGGTGGCACGGTATCCGTCGCTGCAGCGCATTGCCGGGCATGACCAGCTGGATCTGGAGCAGGTGCCGGCCAGTGATGATGCGGGGCTGACGGTGGCGCGCAAGCGGGATCCGGGGCCGTTGTTTCCGTGGGCGCGGGTGCTGGCGAAGGTGCCGTTGCAGGGGTTGGGGTGATCGGCAGGGCTGCGCCCTGCACCTGCCGAGGCAAAGTCAACGGCAACGGCAACGGCAACGGCAAAAGCAAAAGCCTGCATTCCGTGGGATGGCGGGGTGG
>NZ_JACVTV010000145.1:0-9219 GCF_016624625.1 Stenotrophomonas sp. S41
GAACGGCACCGGTTCAGCCGTGCTTGCGAAGTACGCCTATGACACGCTGGGCCGCCTGACCCAGACCCAGGACGGTACAACGGGCACGCCGATTGAAACCTACGGCTATGACGCCACCGGAAATCGCACCTCGCTGACCACCTCGGCGGGTACGTCGACCTACAGCTATCCGGCTGACAGCCATCATCTGGTGGCGTTGGGCGGCGAAGCGCGTGGCCACGATGCTGTAGGCAACACGACCAGCATTGGTGGCATGACCTTCACCTACAACGACGCCAATCGCATGAATGCGGTCAGGCAGGGTAACGCGGTGCTGGAAAGCTACGGCTACAACCATCGTGGCGAGCGCGTACTGCGCGCGCCCGAAGGCGGGGATGCGCAGATCACGGTCTACGACGAAGCCGGGCAGTGGCTCGGCAACTACTCGGCTGCGGGTCAGGCCCAGCAGCAGGCGATCTGGCTGGATAACTACCCGGTGGCGTTGATCAATGTAGTGGCAGCTGGCGTGCCTGAGCTTGCTTACATCCAGCCCGATCACCTGGGTACGCCGCGCGTGGTGATCGATGCGGTGCGGGATGTGGCGATCTGGGAGTGGAGCAACAAGAGCGAGGTATTTGGCGAACAGGCGCCGGCCAATGATCCCGATGGGGATGGTGTGGCATTTGATCTCGCGTTGCGCTTCCCGGGTCAGCAGGCGACGGATGCGAGTGGGATGTTCTACAACTACCAGCGGGAGTATGAGCCGGCGGTGGGTAGGTACTCGCAGAGTGATCCGATTGGGTTGAAGGGGGGAGTAAGCACCTATGGGTACGTTGGAGGAAGTCCAGCCACGTCCCCTGATCCTACAGGCCTAAAAGCCATTCCTCTGCCGATGCCAATGCCAGCACCTGTGTATATTCCCTACGATGAAGATCGAGGGGTGTACGAGCGGCCCGGCGACATATATATCTATCCGGATCGAGTTGCAAAGTGGTTTGTTGCGGAGGTGTTGATCGCAGCAACGCATCCGGCCAATCCCTTTTCTCCCTGGGTGCAGATGGCAGTCAAGCCGGCCAGGGAGCAGCGTCCCAATGACTGTCCGGCTGGAACCAAGCCGATTAATCAATTTCCAGGGTTGGATAAGGATGGCGTGCACAAGATAAAGAAGGGTATAAATGCACGTCCGACTGATTGGGTTGGAGTGAGTTCAGATGGCACAATATGGGTCAACGAAGATGGTAAGGCTGCTGACCAGGGGCATGTTGAGGATTATCTACCATGAATGAAGGCGTGAGATATTCGATATCGATCAGGATCGCTCATCCTGAAATGGATATGTCGGGTGTTTGCGAAGATCTGGGGCTTGTTCCAGATTTTTCATACAGTGCCGGCGATGCAAGGGTGACGCCCAAAGGCAAGCCAATTGGAGGGGTTAGAGATGGATCCTATTGGCTTCACAGTTTTGTGGAGGGAAATGATGGTGATGTTGAATCATCGTTAGAGCAGATTGTTCGATTCCTTTCGGTTAGGCAAGAATTCTTTGAGCAAATTGCGAGGAGCGGTGGGCGATCGGAACTATTCATAGGCTGGTTCTCATCAGAGAACACTGGCTTTAACATTGGAAATTCAATTCTGCGTAAGCTCGTCGATCTGAGTATTGATCTTTCGTTTGATATCTATCCTGAGTGAAATTGAATCTTCGGGCGTAGTTCATACAATTTCGTATGAAGATCTACACGCTACTGAATAGAACTCCCCGAAATTGATGAGCCAGGTGAGGCGGGATGGGGTAATGGATCTATTGGAAAAGCGGAAAGAGATTTCTACTGAAGAGTTCTACGGCCACGATTGCCTGCAAAGCGGCTTGGATAGGGGGTCGTAAAAGAGTCGTTAATTCATATTGCAGTCCAGCTTCGACTTCCTTCCGAAAAAATTCGGCCATCTGGCCGGTTGTTAAAGGGGTTGGCGTCTGGTGCATCTGTCGGCTGGGACTCTGGTTATGGAATAGTGCTCTATGAGCTTCAATCGCTGGCGAAAAGTCCTGGTGTCGCAATCAACAAGAATGTGGATACGATCGATGACTACATTCGTATCATGGTCGGTATTTACTGATTGCAGTTCAGCGCCTTTACTAAGAGCCAGGCTATCAGGATCTTTTAGGCCGGCCCAGAGGGCGGCAAGCGCCAACCATGTCGGCAGATACCACCAGCTGCACCTAAGTCGATGGCGAATCCCGCAACCATGACGCGGTTGGCAACACCGCCAGCATCGGCAGCAAGGCCTTCACCTACAACGACGCCAACCGCATGAACGCGGTCAAGCTGGTTGGGGCGGTCGCCGAACACTGCGGCTACAACCATCGCGGCGAGCGAGTACTGCGAGCGCCCGAAGGCCGAAGTGCCCAGATCACGATCTACGACGAAGCAGGGTAGTGGCTGGACAACCACCCGGTAGCGTTGATCAATGCGGCAGGTGCCGGTGTGCCTGAGGTGGCTTACATCGAGCCGGATCATCTGGGTGCGCCGCGCGTGGTGATCGATCCAGTGCAGGATGTTGCGATCCGTGAGTGGAGCAACAAGAGCGAGGTGTTTGGCGATCAGGCGCCGGACAATGATCCTGATGGGGATGGTGTGGCGTTCGGGCTGGTACTGCGTTTCCCGGGGCAGCAGGCGGCTGCGAGCGGGATGTTCTGCAAATGCCAGCGTGAGTATGTCCCGGCGGTGGGGCGCTACTCGCAGTGTGATCCGATTGGATTGGAGGGATGGGTCATCACGTACTCCTATGTTGAGTCGAAACCGATTTCCAATCTGGACCCGTTGGGTGTCGAGTCCGGCAAGTTCAAGTTCGGGACCTATAGAATGAAGCAGCCAGAAGCTCCGCCGGTAGCAGAGATGGGTGATGCGCTTGTAGCGGGAAGGGTGCTCGCGCTATGTGTCCACTTCATCTCGTCCTTTCTTAAACAACTACATTCCGGAGTGGTAACGTGCAGATGTGCTCGAAAGCTATGTGGCTTTCTGTACTCGGGCTTGCAGTCTTGATGTCCGGCTGCGGCTACGAGGAGAGTTCCTATGAGTCTCTGTCGGATGTGCATGATGAAGGCGATCTTTCTATGGTAAGCGCGCTGTCGATGCCGAAAGATGCAGTGTCGATTGCGTTCATTTCAGACGTTGAATCTGGCCTTTATCTTGCTTCATACGAGACGCGCAGCCCAATAAGCCAGATCAAAAAGGCTGGGATGTCAGCATCTGCGGCGCCACAGATCGGGCTTATTCGCGATTCCGTTGGTTTTGGTGTTGACCTGCCTTCAGACGTCGAAGTCTTCTACAAGTGCCTGGATATCCCGGAGTACCAGGCTGGGGCGACTGAAGGCCGTGGTGAGATCGCCTTGGCAGGAATTACCAACAAACGTATCTATCAATGGAACCAGCGTCACAATGACAGGTTGGATGAGAGGTTGTGTCGAAGAATCGAAAAATAGAAGAGCAATCAGCTGAAACGACTGCACTCAGGTCCGAAGTTGGTGTAAAGATTGACTGCCTGGGCATCCACTTGATCCATCTGGTGCGCCCGGAGATCTTCCTGATGCAGGTGTGGGTAGCCGTTGGCTGGGGAGAGACGAGCCTCGCCGTCATGGTGTGTGACGTCGAAGACGTGGTCCAACAGCGGCCCTGCAACTGGGATGCGGATAGCCGAGCTGACATCGATGCCGGTGCAATAAGGGCAATGCATGAAATGCTGGGGAACCGGCCCAAGGGCTGCGGCTGCGGAGGATAGGTTGATGGCGTGGGTGTTGGTTGCATTCTATGTGGTTCTCTCGGTGCTTACGTACTTCGCAATGGTCGGCAGAACTTCTACCAGGAGGCTGTTTTCCGCGTTTGGAATCATCGCTGTTCAGATAGCTGCGCTGGTATGGATCCAGATCATTGCTAGAGCCCTGGGCTCGCAGTCCGGCCGCGGGTCCTATTCCCTTGGAGTCGGCGAGCTCTATCTCGCCATCCGGCCCATCCTCTTGTTCAATGTTGCTGGATGCGTGGCGCTTGTCCTGATATTTCTGGTTACTCTGACCGGAAAGAAGCCGGATAGCGATTGACTATCGGCCCCAACGCCGACTGGTACCGGCTATTGTTACGGTCCGGGGCTGGAGGCCCAGCAGCAGCGCCGAGCTTGCTTGACTGAATCGCTGAGATGTTCCAAAACAACTATGCGGGGCTATCGCACCGAATGAAATTTCCCACGTCGTTGACTGGCAAGCTTTCGAGGAAAGCTCATGGATTTCTACCAGTCATTGCGTTGGCATTTACAGCCTCTGGCTGCATGGAAGTTGCAAGCACTGAGTATGCTGACCGTAACCACGCCATCTCCAGGGGTGCAATCGGCAAATCGAAGTGGTTGCCTGAGTGGTTGCCCGAAGATGCTGTCGACATACGCGAGGCGCATGACATGGACACCAATGAGTCTTGGTTGATCTTCCGTCCGACCAGTGGGACGCTGACGTTGCCCGAAGATTGCAGGCCAACAGGCAGGGCAGAGATGCCCGACGCGCCAACCATGCGGCGATTTCCTCAGTTCGCCCGTAGTTCCTGGTCGCGTGCATCTGACCATGCTGGGGTGTTCTATTCGTGTCCAGAGAGATCTGCTGGTCGCTGGGTCATGCACAATGACGAGCTGGGCCTTGTCTACAGTAGGGTGAAGTACTGACTGACGTGAGCGAAATGAGCTCCGAGTGAGTGATCAATCCTGTCCCGCCTGAAGATGTGTGCGCTTGCTATTCGGGGGACGTATCCAGCGAGCGTCGCATTGAGTTGGCGACAAAAGTCCGCCCAAGTGCTGACGGCTGTCTTTTACATTATTGATGGGCCGCGCACCCATGTGGCGGTCACCGCCGTCTATTCAGTTCATCAGGGATGTCGAACGAGATCTGGGAACGGGCACAACTGGCTGCCAGGTCAAGCCAGGTGACTCATTGCAGTCCCAGCGATGCGAACTCTTCGGCCATCCCGATGGCCGGTTGCGTCTGGGTGAACCCAGACGGGGAAACTGCCCATGACCGTTATGGCCTACTCAATGGCGGCCTGCAGCTGGTCCAAGCGACTGCCTTTTACCAAGCTACGGGCCGTCAGCGTAAAGCGGGGATCGCGCCTGCTCGACTGCTGTTGAAAAAGCAATCGAGCAAGCTCGATTCTACCGGGGCTGATACATGCCCGGCGACGCGCCGGATCACCCCTTCTGGCGCTGCTCCTGGATGGCTTTGTCCAGTGCGTCAACGTCGTCGGTGGACGACTGCAGCCACTGCGGATACTCGGCGGTTTCAACGAAACCTTCGCCACGCAGGACATCGTCCAGGTCCGGATCGTCATTGCCGCCGTGCTGCAGGAAGCCCGCCATCAGGCCAGACAGGCGGTGCGCGGCCTGGAAGGCAGCCTGCAGCGAACCGGCCGGCTCCACGATGGTGCCGAGGAAGGCCGCGTAGGCGGCGTGGTCGACCTCGAAGTCGTCACGGTTCTTGAAGGCCTCGGCACCCAGCTGTGCCTCGCCGGAGTTGTGACGGGCGAAGCCCCAGGTCCAGATATCGAGGAAATGCAGCGCTTCCAGCTTCTGGCGTTCTTCCGGATTCAGATCGATCGCGCCGGACAGGGCGTATTCCATGGTGGCGGCCGAGAAGGCTTCGGTGCCGGAATTCGCGTGGAAATCGCTGAGGCTGCGCAGCGCATCGGGCTGATGCGGGTCGAGCTGCAGCGCACGGTAGATCACGCGCGCGCCCTCGATGTGGCGGCCCTCGGCGATGAAGATGTTGAGGGCGTGGTTGGCCAGCTGGGCGGCGTTGAGTTCGGCGTAGGTCGTCATCGGGGCGGGGATCGGGAAAGGGCGGTCCGATGGTAGGTGCAGTGTTCCGCCGCAACAAGGGCCATGCCCACCCAGTAGATCCACGCCATGCGTGGATGCTCTCAGGCCCTAGAACCGGTAACCGATGACGGTGAACAGCGAGGTCTTGTAGCGGTCGTCGCCGCCCTCGGCTGCGCCGCTGATGTACTGGCCGGCACCCACGAACGGATCGTTGCGGCCGACCAGCAGTTCACTGGAAACGCGCAGGCGGCCATGGCTCCATGCAGCGCCAAGGGTCAACCGTTGGCTGTCCGTGAAGTCGGCCTCGTCCTTGATGAAACGTGACAGGCTGGCATACAGGTCGAACGGTTGCCCGGCGACCGTCAGCGGCCGTCCCACTTCGGCGAACACAACCGTGCCCTTGGTGGCGATGTTGTAGGACGCATCGAAGCCGCCCACGGTGATGACGTGGGTGTCGCGCGAAGCCGGCAGGCTGATGTCCTGCCGTGCGACCAGGACCTTGCCGCGCCAGGTGCCATTGCTGACCTTCACGCTGGCTGCGAGAGCGCGCCGCGTGCCGTCGCCCTGCGGCGTGCCGCTCTCGTCCTGCAGGCGCGAGTACAGACCGGATACCGCGGCAGACACCGTGACGTCGTCATGCTTCAGCAGATCCCAGTCGACGGTGGCCGCCACCAGGTCGCGCTCGGAGGTGCTGGTGCCATTCGGCACGTAGCTGTCGCCCTGCACGAAGGCGGTGGAATAGCGCGCGCCATCGCGGCTGATGCCTTTGCCGTCCGGCGTGGAGGTGGGGTAGTAGCCCGCGGCAAGGCGATAGCCTTCGCTATCGTGGCGGTACGTGATGCCCGGTGCGTAGACCTCTTCCAGGCCGACCACGAAGCCGATGCTGCCCAGCACCTGTGCGCCCCAGTACTGCTCGTCCAGCACCACCGGCTGCAGGCCGATGGCCACGCGGTCGCCATTGGCGAAGCGGCGGCCGGCATAGGCCTGCAACGGGAAGCTCACCTCGCCGGGGTAGTTGCGGTAGCCGCCGGCGTGCGAGTACAGCACGCTGCCGCCGTAGAAGCGGTACTGCGCCGAGGCAAAGTAGTCCTGGCCGTCATAGTCGGCCTTGAGGATGAGCGTGTCGAAGGACAGGTGGTTGGAGGTGCGGCGGGTGCCATCGCCGTGCGCGTCGTTGAAGCGCACATCCCAGCGGCCACGCAGGACACCGCCAAATGTCCAGCCGGTGTGCGCCGGCGCCGGCGTTGCGGCAGTGGCTTCGGCAGGCGTAGTGACCTCCTCGGTGGGGGTCTCGGCATGTGCAAGCGAGGCACACGCCAGGCACAGGGCCAGGACACGAGGCGAACGGGCGAAACGGAACGCAGGATGCATGGCAGGTTCCCAGGCAGGAACAGCAGAAAAGGGGCAATCGGCACGCCATCGCGCAACAGGGCACCCACCGCGCCGCGGGGCACGGGCAGGGCGCAACGAGGGCGGCAGAAAGGGCTTACGTCTCGGCGGCGTCGAATTCGGCGATGGCCTCGCGGGCCACGCGGAAGCTGTCCACGGAGGCAGGCACGCCGCAGTAGATCGCCACCTGCAGCAGCACCTCGCGGATCTTCTCGCGGCTGACGCCGTTGCGCAGCGCGCCCTTGACGTGGATCTTCAGCTCGTGCGGACGATTCAACGCGGAAATCATCGCCAGGTTGATCAGGCTGCGTTCGGCCAGGGCGAGATCCCTGCGCGCCCAGACGGTGCCCCAGCAGTACTCGGTCACCAGTTCCTGCAGCGGCTGGCTGAAGGCGTCGGCCTGGGCCAGGGCGCGGTCCACGTACTCATCGCCCAGCACGTGGCGGCGGATCTGCAGGCCTTTTTCGAAGCGGGAATCGCTCATGCGCTGATGCCTCCGAACAGGGTGTACTTGATGTCCAGGAAATCCTCGATGCCGTAGCGCGAACCCTCGCGCCCCAGCCCGGACTGCTTGATGCCGCCGAACGGCGCCACTTCATTGGAAATGGCCGCGCGGTTGATGCCGACCATGCCGTAGTCCAGCCGCTCGCTCATGCGCCAGGCGCGGCCGAGATCGCGGGTGTAGCAGTAGGCGGCCAGCCCGGAATCGGTGGCGTTGGCCAAGCGCACGGCCTCGGCTTCGTCGTGGAAACGGAACACGGCCGCCAGCGGGCCGAAGGTCTCGTCGGTCGCCACCTGCATTTCTGCGGTGGCATCGACCAGCAGGGTCGGCAGGTAGAAGCACTCGCCCTGCGCGCCGACCTCGCCACCCAGCAGTACGCGGCCGCCCTTGGCCACCGCGTCATCCACGTGCGACTGCACCTTGGCGACGGCGGCGGTGTTGATCAGCGGGCCGATCTGGGTGCCCTCGGCCTCGCCTGCGCCCACCTTCAATGCGGCGATGCGTGCACGCAGCGCCTCGACGAAGGCATCGTGGACGGCATCGTGCACGAGGAAGCGGTTGACGCAGACGCAGGTCTGGCCGGCGTTGCGGAACTTGGCCAGCATCGCGCCATCGACGGCAGCGTCCAGGTCGGCGTCGTCGAAGACGATGAAGGGCGCGTTGCCGCCCAGTTCCAGCGAGACCTTCTTCACTGTCTTCGCGGCCTTGCCGTACAGCATGCGGCCAACCGGGGTGGAACCGGTGAAAGTGAATTTGCGCACCTCCTCGCTGTCGAAGAACGCATCGCCGATGGACGCCGCATGGCCGGTGACCACGCTGAACATCGCCGCCGGCACACCGGCCTGCAGGGCCAGGTCGGCCATCGCCAGTGCAGTGAACGGGGTTTCCGCCGCAGGCTTGACGATGCACGGGCAGCCGGCCGCCAGTGCCGGGGCCACCTTGCGGGTGATCATCGCCGCCGGGAAGTTCCACGGCGTCACCGCGGCGACGATGCCGATCGGCTGGCGGGTCACCATGATCCGCGCATCGGGGTACGGGCTGGGGATGATGTCACCGTAGACCCGCTTGGCTTCCTCGGCGAACCATTCGACGAAGCTGGCGGCGTAGACAATCTCCGCACGTGCTTCGGCCAGCGGTTTGCCCTGTTCGGCGGTCAGCAGGCGGGCGAGGGTTTCAGTGTTCTCGATCAGCAGGCGGTGCCACGCTTTCAGCACGCGCGAGCGGTGCTCGGCGGTGGTGGCCCGCCAGTCGGCCCAGCCGGCCGAGGCCGCGGCGATCGCGCGCTCGGTTTCGGCCCGGCCCAGGCGCGGCACGGTGCCCAGCACCTGCTGGGTGGCCGGGTCGAGGATCTCATCCACTTCACCGCTGTCGGCGGCGATCCATTGCCCAGCCACCAGCGCACGCTGGTGGAACAGCGCGGACGTTTCAACGTTCATGCATACCTCGTGGTTCGTGTCGGGGGGGGGGGGGGGGGGGGGGGGGGGGGGGGGGGGGGGGGGGGGGGG
>NZ_JACVTV010000146.1:0-9086 GCF_016624625.1 Stenotrophomonas sp. S41
CTGATGGGAACTGCTGGTGGTGGGTGCCGACCGTTGGTCGGCACATCTGTCAGATAGCGAATGAGTCATCCACGCATGGCGTGGCTCTACTGTGTCCGGACGCGGAAAAATGCGTGGACACGGCGCGCTTCTGCGCGCCGTGTCTTGGGTGCGTCATTGCGCGCGCTTATGATGTCGCGATGACTTCCGTACGCCTGACCTGCTCGCTGGCGTTGCTGCTGCCCCTGGCGGCCTGCACGACCACGCCTTCTTCGTCCGCGCCGGTTGCGCGCGCCGACGCGCCGCCGCCGAAACTGCTGCTGATCTCCATCGATGGCCTGCGTGCCGATGCACTGGACCGGGGGCTTACTCCGAACCTGCAGCGCATCATCGATGGTGGCGTGCGTGCGCGCTGGATGACGCCGTCCTATCCGTCGCTGACCTTCCCCAACCACTACACCATCGTCACCGGCCTGCGCCCGGACCACCATGGCATCGTCAACAACAGCATGGACGATGCCCAGCTGGGGCGTTTCAGCCTGGGTGACCGCGATGCGGTGACCAACAGTGGCTGGTGGGGCGGCGAGCCGATCTGGGTCGGTGCCGAGAAGGTCGGCGTGCGCACCGCGACCACGTCCTGGCCGGGCAGCGAAGCCGAGATCGACGGGACCCGCCCCAGCCAGTGGCAGGTCTACAACAGCAAGGAACCGCTGCAGCAGCGCGCGCGTACCGTGCTGGAATGGCTGGCGCAGACCGATGCCGATGCACCGCGGTTGACCACGCTGTACATGGAAAACGTCGACAAGGCCGGCCACAACCATGGCCCCGATTCGACCGAGTACCGCGATGCGATCGTGCAGGCGGATGAAATCGTCGGCCAGGTGCTGGATGGCCTGGATGCCGAGGGCCTGGCGGCCACCACCAACGTCATCGTGGTCTCCGACCACGGCATGGCCAGCGTGGCCGAGGGCCATGTGGTGTCCACCGAGTCGATGGCCGATCCGTCCATCGCGCGCAACGTCAGCCAGGGCCAGTCGGTCGGTTTCGCGCCGGTCGCCGGCCGCGAGGCGCAGGCCGAGCGCGCCCTGCTCGGTCGCCACGCCCACTACGAATGCTGGAAGAAGGAATCGCTGCCGGCGCGCTGGCACTACGGTTCGCACCCGCGCGTGCCGCCCATCGTCTGCCAGATGGATGAGGGCTGGGACGCACTGCGCGCCGAGCGGATCAGCACGCGCACCCACCAGGATCGTGGCTCGCACGGCTATGACAACGCCCTGCCCTCGATGCGCGCCGTGTTCGTCGCACGCGGTCCGTCGTTCCGCCAGGGGCTGGTGATCGATGGCTTCGACAACGTCGATGTCTATCCGCTGCTGGCGCAGCTGCTGCAGGTGCCGGCCGCGCCGAATGATGGCAACGCCGAGACGCTGCAGAAGACATTGCGTTGATTCCAACGGCCGCCGGGGCGGTGAGGTAGCGCCGGGCCATGCCCGGCGAGCGCAGCGGCAGGAAGAATGCCGGGCACAAAAAAACGCGACGCCAGGCGCCGCGTTTTTCTTTGGACCACTTACCCGGCCGGATCAGGCCTTGGCAGCAGCCTTCTTCGCCACAGCCTTCTTGGCCGGAGCCTTGGCCACGGTCTTCTTGGCAACCGGGGCACCGGCGCCTACAGCGACCTTGCTCGCGGTGTGCGAACGGGCATTGCCGTAGCTGGCGTTGTAGCGCTTGCCCTTGGCGGTCTTGCGGTCACCCTTACCCATGTCTTCAACTCCTAAAGTGTGAAATCTGGTTACCCCGTGCTGACACGGGTTCGGCGGGGCCGTCTTGCTGGACGCCCCCGCGCACGATCAGAAAGCCTAACACGACGCGCCTAGTGCGCGCAGCTGGCGTCGTGGACGTGGACGTGGTTCAGGCGCAGGTTGACCAGGTGGGCCACACCCACCAGCAGGCCGCCGAGGGTCATCACCACCGCATGCGGCACGGCATTGTGGTGCAACGCGTCGACCAGCACGCCTGCCCACAGGGCGACCAGGCCCGGCAGCAGGAAACCCAGCGCGCGCAGGGCGCCATGGCGGCGGTAGCCCATGACCAGACTGAACAGGCCGAGCAGGGTCACGAAGACCACCAGGGTCATTTCCACGCCGTCGCTCAGCCAGAACGAGAGGCCCAGCGAAGGGGCGATCGCCAGCAGCACCGGGATCACCGCGCAGTGCACGGCGCACAGCATCGAACCGGTGGCGCCGAAGCGGTCGAGCAGGCGGCGGAAGGAGGAGGACAGGGACATGACTTCCAGCAGGGTCGGCGAATCGTTATGGAATAATATAACATCTGTCCCCGACCCGCACGGTTTCCCTCCCCCTGTCCCACGACGGGATACGTGCGCCACCCGATTGATACAATGTAACAAAGGAAGCACCGGATGCCCTCTCACCACCCACGTTTCAAACCGCATTCCCTGGCCCTGGCCCTCGCCGCCCTGCTGCCGTCGGCCGCGTTTGCCGCCGCCGACCAGGACACCCATCGTGACCGCCACCTGACCGAGCTGTCGTCGGTGCAGGTCACCGCCTCGCCGCTGCAGGGCGATGCCGAGTCGCTGGCCCGCCCGGTGGACGTGCTGGCCGGCGAGCGCCTGGACGAGCAGAAGGCCGGCACCCTGGGTGACACCGTGGCCAAGCTGCCTGGCGTGCAGAGCACCTTCTTCGGCCCCGGCGTCGGCCGCCCGATCATCCGCGGCCAGGAAGGCCCGCGCGTGGCCGTGCTGTCCAATGGCATGGGCAACATGGATGCTTCCACCGTCAGCGCCGACCACGCCACCAGCATCGAGCCGTTCCTGGCGGACCAGATCGAAGTGCTGAAGGGCCCGGCCACCCTGCTGTTCGGCAGCGGCGCCATCGGCGGCGCGGTGAACGTGGTCGATGGCCGCATCGCCCGCGAACTGCCGGACCGTCCGCTCAGCGGCCGCGCCGAAGTGCGTGGCAACTCGGTCAACGACGAGCGCAGCGGGATGTTCCGCCTCGACGGCGTCAGCGGCAACGTCGTGCTGCACGTCGACGGCCTGGTGCGCAACGGCGATGACTACCGCATCCCCGGCTACGCGGTGATCGACAGCCTGGAAGACCATCACGAAGACCACGACCACGACCATGCGGGCGAGGAAGGCGAAGAGCCGCGCCGCGGCCGCCTGGACAACAGCTCCATCCGTACCCGCGCCGGTGGCGTCGGTGCCACCTGGCTGGGCGAAGGCGGTTACTTTGGCGTGTCGGCCAGCACCTACCGCACCAACTACGGCATCCCCAACGGCGCCCACGTGCATGCCGATGGGGATGACCACGACCATGACCACGACCATGGCGACGAGGAGGAGGAAGGCGACGAGCATGACGTCCGCATCGACATGGTGCAGAACCGCTTCGAGACCAAGGCCGGCATCTACAACCCGGTCTCGTTCCTGAAGAACGTCAACGCACGCGTGGCCTACACCGATTACGAACACGTGGAGCTGGAAGCCGGCACGCCGTCCACCCGCTTCACCAACCGCGGCATCGAAACCCGCCTGGAAGCCGTGCAGCAGCAGATCGGCGGCTGGGACGGCGCGTTCGGCGTGCAGTTCGGCAACAGCGATTTCGGCGCCATCGGCGAAGAAGCGTTCGTGCCGAACACCAACACGAAGAACGCCGGCCTGTTCGTGCTGCAGGAAAAGCAGTTCGGCCCGTTCAAGCTGGAACTGGGTGGCCGCCACGACCAGGTCAAGCTGGACCCGACCGGTGACTACCGTCGCCGCAAGTTCGACGCCACCAACCTGTCCGCCGCCGGCATCTGGAAGCTCAACGATGCGGTCGACCTGCGCATCGGCGTGGACAGCTCCGAGCGTGCACCGACCAATGAAGAGCTGTACGCCGCCGGCGCGCACATCGCCACCCGTTCGCTGGAAATCGGCGATGCCGACCTGAAGACCGAGCGCGGCCAGCGCGTCGAGCTGGGCATCCACACCCACAGCGACCGCCTGGACTTCTCCGCCGCGATCTACCAGACGAAGTTCAAGGACTTCATCTACCTGGCCGACACCGGCATCACCGAAGGCCTGCCGGTGCGTACCTGGACGCAGCAGGATGCGGTGTTCAAGGGTGCCGAGGCCGAGGCGCTGGTGCACCTGTTCGAAGGCAACGCCGGCGACTGGGACCTGCGCGTGTTCGGTGACTACGTGCAGGCCAAGCTGGATGGCAGCGGCAGCCGCACGCTGGACATCGCCGTGCCGCACGGTGACCACAACCACAACTACAGCGTGGACCTGGCCAACACCGGTTACCTGCCGCGCATCGCCCCGGCCCGAGTGGGCGCCGACCTGCGCTGGGCGAAGGACGGCTGGCGCGCCTCGGTCGGCGCGGTGCGTTACAGCCGGCAGAAGGACGTGGCCCAGAACGAGGAGCCGAGCAACGGCTACACCCTGGTCGATGCGCACTTCGCCTACCGCTGGGACCGCAGCGACAGCAACAGCTACGAGGTGTTCCTGGATGGCAGCAACCTGACCAACCGCGAAGTGCGTCCGCATACCTCGCTGCTGCGTGACTACTCGCCGCTGCCGGGCCGTGGTGTCGCCTTCGGCATCCGCGCGTACTTCTGATCGGGCCATGAGGGGTCGGATCCCTTTCCGCAGGAAAGGGCTCTGACCCCACCCAACCATTTCCTGGCGACGTTCATCGCCGTTCTCTCCCGGGGGCCTCCTGGCCCCCGTTTTTTATGTCGTGCAGACTGTGCGCAGCCACGTTGCTCGTCTGCGAACCACACACATGCACGTTCCACCTCCGCCCATCCCAACCCAAGACATGCTTCGCGATGCACTGATCTCAGCGATCAGGACCGCCGTGGCCGAGTTGGAGGAGACGGATGAGCACTTCTACTACGTTGTACTCATGACCACAGGCGAAGCATTGGCTCCCGTGCTTTGCGCCTGGTCGTCAGAGGCACTGCAACGCACTGCCGATGCGTCGTTCTCGCCTGAGACATCAATCGACTTGAAATGGAGCTGTACCGACGCTCCCTACTTCGATATCGGCAGGGAGGCCTTCGAGCCTGTCCGTGCTCTTTTTGCTGTTCGTCCGGCCATGAACCCATTCATGCCGGAAGCAGATTGGATGGAGGAATACGCAATCCGGCTCGGCGCAATGGAGGAGGCTCTGCGTGCGCTGGACGCTGAAGGCCTCTTTGGAACCGGCTCCGCTCGGGAATCGGTGTTGATCAATGTCGAAGTGATCCCGCCCGACCACAGCAACATCCTCTGCGCGCGTCGTCTGAATCCAAGGGCGGCGCTGGCACGATGGCTGTCGGAAGTGGCCGATCCAGCGGATTCGCAATAGGAGCGCTTTCGCGATCGATCATCCACGCATGGCGTGGATCTACAGCCCATCATCGTCTTCACGCCGCATTTACAAAGATGTGCGTAGAGCAACAAACGGACATTCCCGTCACTCACCGTCTCGCCAACCGGACATATTTGTCCGATAATGAAGCCATGACCACCCAACGCGCCGATGCCGCTGCCCGCCGTGCCCTCATCCTTGATGCCGCCGACCATGTGTTCGGCCAACACGGCGTCACCGCGCCACTGGACCTGGTGGTCGAACGCGCCCAGGTGGGCCGCGCCACCCTGTACCGCAACTTCCCCGACCGCACCGCGCTGATCCAGGCGCTGCTGCAGCGGACCGTCGACCGCATCCGCCGCCAGGTCGAGCAGCTGGGCGACCGCGACGACGCCCTGTTCGAGGTCTTCGAAGGCATGGCCCAGCGCATCATCGATTCGCCGGCGCTGGCCGATTACTGGCGCGCGGTGGATTCGGACGTGCCCGCCATGCGCATCGCGCGCGAGACCGTGCGCGACCTGCTGGAAGCGCCGATCGCCCGCGCCAAGGCCGCCGGCCTGTGCCGGCCCGACCTGGAAAAGACGGATATTTCACTGATCTCGGGCATGCTGGGCGCAGCCCTGCGCGGCAAGACCCGCGAAGAGCGTGCCCAGCTGGCCGGGCGCGCCCTGCAGCTGCTGCGCGGCGGTCTCCAGGGAGCAGCCAACCAGGGGCGCTGATGGTCCAGCCGTATCTCAAGCCGGTTCCGGACTGGGAGGAGCACGAGAAGCCGACCATGCCCGGTTCGGCCTCGATGCCCTGGCACCCCCCGTACCGCCGCGCGGCCTACGCGCTGGTCTCGCTGCTGGTGGCCATCACCGGCGGCCTGGGCAATGCACTGGTTACCGCCAACCTGCCCTTCCTGCAGGGCCAGCTCGCGCTGACGCCCACCCAGGGCAGCTGGCTGGTGGCGGCCTATGCCATGGTCAACGTCACCGCCAACCTGCTGGCCTTCAAGTTCCGCCAGCAGTACGGCATCCGCCTGTTCGCCGAGATCGGCCTGGGCCTGTATGCGGCGCTGGCGGTGGTGCACCTGTTCGTCGGCAGCTTCGAGACCACGGTGCTGACCCGCGCGGCCAGCGGCTTTGCCGGCGCCGCCTGTTCGACGCTCGGCACGTTGTACATGCTGCAGGCGCTGCCGCGTCGCTTCACCGGCAACCTGCTGGTGATTGGTGTCGGCCTGTCGCAGCTGGCGGTGCCGATTGCCTGGATCGTCTCGCCGGCGCTGGTCGATACCGGCCAGTGGCACCAGCTGTACTCATTCGAGGCCGGCTTGGCACTGTGCGCGTTCGCCGCAGTGGTGGTGCTGAAGCTGCCACCGGGCATGCAGGTCAAGGCCTTCGAGCCGCTGGATTTCCTCACCTTCGCCCTGCTCGCACCGGCCGTGGCGCTGCTGGTGGTGGTGTTGGCGCAGGGCTACACGCGCTGGTGGTTGAACACGCCGTGGCTGGGCTGGGCCCTGGTCGCTTCGATCGCGCTGGCCACCACGGCACTGGTCATCGAACACTACCGGCGCAACCCGCTGCTGCAGATCCGCTGGCTTTCCACGCTGCCGGTGCTGCACTTCATCGTCGGCGCGTTCCTGCTGCGCTTCCTCACCACCGAACAGTCCTACGGCGTGGTCAACCTGATGCGCACGCTGGGCATGGGCCCGGACCAGATGCGCCCGCTGTTCGTGGTGATCCTGGCCGGGGTGATCGTCGGCATCGCCGGTGCTTCGCTCACCTTCGGGCCGAAGCGGCTGATCGCCCAGCTGCTGATGGCCATCCTGCTGCTGGGCACCGCCGCGCTCTTCGACCAGAGCCGCACCAGCCTGGACCGGCCGCACGATTTCTACATCAGCCAGTTCCTGGCCTCGGTGGGTGCAGGCATGTTCATGGGCCCGCTGATCATGCTCGGCATTTCCGCGGCGCTGAAACAAGGCGTGGACCACATGATCACCTTCCTGGTCACCCTGTCGATCACCCAGACCCTGGGTGGCCTGGCCGGTTCGGCGGTGCTGGGCACTTTCCAGCTGCACCGCGAGCAGCTGTATTCCAGCGCGATCACCAGCCAGCTGGACCCGGCCGACCCGGTGGTCGCGCAGCGCCTGCGCATCCAGCAGCAGATCTACGCCGCGCAGATCACCGACCCGGTGCTGCGCAGCGCGCAGGGCACCGCGCAGCTGGCCACCACGGCCCGCCGCGAAGCGAACGTGCGCGCCTTCAATGATGTGTTCACCCTGAGCGGCTGGCTGGCCATCGGCTTCCTGTGCTGGTTGCTGCTGCTGTCGCTGCGCACCGCCGTGCTCAAGCAATGGCACAAGCGCCACCCGTCTCCGCCCCTTGCGGTCACAGCCGCCCCGCCCCACTGAGCCCGCCGCCATGTCTCCGCTACCGCCCCGCCCCGACAGCGACGCCCCCGAGAACGTCAGCCCACCGCCGCCGACCGACGCTGCGCCTGCGCCTGCGCCCACGCCTGCCGCGCCCGCGGCGGCACCGAAATACCTCAAGCCCAGCTCACGCAGCGTGGTGGTGATGGTGGTGGTGGCGCTGCTGGGCATCGCGCTGATCCTGCGCGCGTGGAACCTGTGGCCGTTCACCAGCAGCGTGATGGTCACCGACAACGCGTACGTGCGCGGGCAGATCACGGTGATGGCGCCGCAGGTGGCCGGCTATGTCACCGAGGTGCTGGTGAAAGACTTCCAGCACGTGAAGAAGGGCGAGCCGCTGCTGCGCATCGACGACCGCATATACGCGCAGAAGGTTGCGCAGGCCGAGGCGACGCTGGACAGCGCGCGCGCAGCATTGGCCAACTCGGACCAGTCGCAGGCGCAGAACCGCGCGCAGATCGCTTCAACCCGCGCCACGCTGTCGGCCGGCCAGGCCGAGCTGCAGCGCTCACGCAACGAAGCCAAGCGCTACGAGGAACTGGCCGCGCAGCAGCTGGTCTCGATCAACGACCGCGACAAGTTCCGAACCACCCAGGCATCAGCGCAGGCCAGCGTGCAGCAGTCGCAGGCGCAGATCCGCATCGCCGAGGAGACCCTGGTGTCGACCCAGGTGGCGCGCAAGGGCCTGGAGGCGCAGGTGGAAAGCGCGCAGGCGCAGCTGGAACTGGCCCGCATCGACCTGGCCAACACGGTGATCCATGCACCGCGCGACGGGCAGATCAGCGAGGCCAGCGTGCGCGTGGGCCAGTATGTGGCGGCCGGTTCGCAGCTGCTGTTCCTGGTGCCGGAGGCGCTGTGGGTGGTGGCCAACTACAAGGAAGGCCAGACCTGGCAGATGCGCATCGGCCAGCCGGTGACGTTCTCGGTGGATGCGTTCAAGGGCCAGCGCCTGCACGGCCACGTGGAGCAGATCGCGCCGGCCACCGGTTCGGAGTTCAGCGTGCTGCGCCCGGACAATGCCAGCGGCAACTTCACCAAGGTGGTGCAGCGGTTGCCGATTCGAATTTCGATTGATCCGGGGCAGGAGCTGGCGGCGCGGCTGCGGCCGGGGATGTCGGTGATCGCGCGGGTGGATACGGCGGCGGAGCCTGCGGCGGCACCGGCACCGGCTCCGGCACCGGAACGGTAGAGTCGACTGTCAGTCGACTGCTCTGCCGCTCGCCGAAGTGCGCGGCTTCGCCGTAGGCTGCGAACGGCGGAGCCCCTCGTGGCTGATCGTTGCGGTGGGATTGCTGGATGGGCCCGGGGGGGGGGGGGGGGGGGGGGGGGCGGGGTGAGAAGAC
>NZ_JACVTV010000147.1:0-8980 GCF_016624625.1 Stenotrophomonas sp. S41
TGGATGCGGCGACCAAGCCCCCATGGACGGGTTCACGGCGTCCCCGCAAACGCACAGTGCCCCGCCATCCCACGGAATGCAGGCTTTTGATCTTGCTTCGGCTTCGGCCTCTGCAGGTGCAGGGCGCAGCCCTGCCGGACCCCACCAACCTTCCCCACTTGCGGTAGGCACGCGCGCCCACTAGCCTTCGGCCGTCGTTCACCACCCAAGGACCGCCCGTGACTCACCGCCATCTCCTGCTGGCCTCGGCTATCGCCGCCGCCACGCTGGCCCTGGTCGCCTGCAAGAAGGAACCTTCGCCCGGCACCGAGGCCGCCACCGCCAGCGCGCCCGCCGGCGAGACCGCCGACCAGTTCGTCGCCCGCATCAACGCCGAATTCAAGGCCGCCTACCCGGAGATGACCTCGGCACAGTGGCTGTCCTCCACCTACATCAACAGCGATTCCGAACGCATCGCCGCCAAGGCCAACGAGCGCTCGCTGACCCAGCTCAACAGCTGGATCGAGCAGGCCGGCAAGTTCGAAGGCCAGCCGATGAGCGAGGACAGCAAGCGCGCCATCCACCTGCTGAAGCTGATGTCCTCGATGCCGGCACCGCGTGATCCGGCCAAGCTGGCCCAGCTGACCCAGATCGCCACCCGCATGGAAGGCAGCTACGGCGCAGGCAAGTACTGCACCGATGCCAACGATCCCAACTCCTGCCGCCAGCTCGGCGAGCTGGAACAGGTGCTGGCGCGCAGCCGCGACTACGACGCGCAGCTCGATGCCTGGCAGGGCTGGCACAGCACCACCAAGAGCATGCGCGGCGATTACCAGCAGTTTGTCAGCCTGGTCAACGAAGGCGCCAAGGGCATGGGCTTCACCGATGCCGGGCAGATGTGGCGCAGCGGCTACGACATGCCGCCGGAGCAGATCGGGCCGGAAACGGACCGCCTGTGGGAACAGGTCAAGCCGATGTACGAGCAGCTGCACTGCTATGCGCGTGGCAAGCTGGACAAGACCTACGGCAAGGACAAGGCCGAAGTGGGCAACGGCCTGATCGCCGCGCACCTGATGGGCAACATGTGGCAGCAGGACTGGTCCAACCTGTGGGACCAGCTGGAGCCGTACCCGGGTGCCGGCAGCCTGGACATCACCGCGGCGCTGGAAAAGCAGTACCAGGCCAACCTGAGTGCGGCGCTGGCCAAGGCCGGCAAGGATGCCAACGTCGCCGCGCAGTACAAGGCGCAGCGCGAGGCCGAACTGCGCACCGCCAAGCAGATGACCGAACGCGCGCAGGATTTCTACGTGTCGCTGGGCATGCCCTCGCTGCCGCAGTCGTACTGGGAACGCACCCAGTTCATCAAGCCCGATGACCGCGACGTGGTCTGCCACGCCAGTGCCTGGGACATGAACATGGAAGGCGACGTGCGCACCAAGATGTGCATCAAGCCGAACGAAGAGAACTTCACCACCATCTACCACGAGCTGGGCCACCTGTATTACGACCTGGCCTACAACCCGCTGCCGCCGCTGTTCCAGGGCGGTGCCAACGATGGCTTCCACGAAGCGATCGGCGACACCATCGTGCTGGCGATGACGCCCAAGTACCTGAGCTCGATCGGCCTGGTGGACGCACCGACCGAGAGCCGCGAGGCGGTCATCAACAACCAGATGCGCATGGCCCTGTCGGGCGTGTCGTTCCTGCCGTTCGGCCTGATGATCGACCGCTGGCGCTGGGGCGTGTTCGATGGTTCGATCACCCCGGACAACTACAACAAGGCGTGGTGGGACCTGAAGGCGAAGTACCAGGGCGTGGCCCCGGCCAGCACCCGTGGCGAGGAGTTCTTCGATCCGGGCGCGAAGTACCACGTGCCGGGCAACACCCCGTACACCCGCTACTTCCTGGCGCGCATCCTGCAGTTCCAGTTCTACAAGGGCCTGTGCGATGCGGCCGGTTTCAAGGGCCCGCTGCATGAGTGCACCTTCTACGGCAACAAGGAAGCCGGGCAGAAGTACTGGGCGATGCTGAGCAAGGGTGCCAGCCAGCCGTGGCAGGCCACGCTGAAGGAGCTGACTGGCAGTGACAAGCTCGATGCCGGCCCGATGATCGAGTACTTCAGCCCGGTCAACGACTGGCTGAAGCAGCAGAACCAGGGCCAGATGTGCGGCTGGCAGGCCAGCGCGGCACCGGCGGCGAAATGAAAGAAGGGGCGGGTCCGCAAGGATCCGCCCCTGATGTTTCCGGTAGCGCCGGGCCATGCCCGGCGGCTTTTCATCGCACCGCTGCGCTCGCCGGGCATGGCCCGGCGCTACCCGATGGGCGTCAGTTGTTCTTCTTCGCCGCCATCGCCGCGGCCAGTTCGGCCTTGTATTCCTCGAAGGTCTGGCCCTTCTCCTTGGCCTCGGCCTGCGCGGCATCGCGCAGCGCATCGGAATACACCAGGCGCACCGGCGTGCCCTTGCGCTCGTGCAGTTCACCGGCCTGCATGATCAGCGCCAGCACCTGCGCGGCACTCTCGCTGTGGCCGGCGATGCGGCCATCCATGCCCAGCACCCACTCGCCATCGCGGCGCACGACGCCGGCCAGCAGCGTGCGCTGCGCATCACGCAGTTCGGCATGCGGCTCGACAGGCGAGCCCACCGGCGAGGCCTGCGCGGCGGCCTTGTTGGCAGCCTTTTCTTCCTGGCGGCGGCGCTGGTCGCGGCGGGTCTTGGAGGTGGTGGACATGGGGGCGATACCGCTACGAGGGGGCGCAAGGATAACGCACCCCGGCGGCGACGCCGTTTCACGGGCGCCAGTCGTGCAGGTTCAGTCCAGCACCCGGCCCTGCCGCCAGTAGCCCATGAAGGTCAGCGCACGCCGGTCCAGCCCGCAGTCGCGGACCAGGTGCCGGCGGATCGCCATCACCGCCCCGGCCTCGCCAGCGACCCACGCGTAGAACGGCCCGGCCACGCCCGCATCGGACTGCTCCCACAGGATCTGCGCGTCCACGTCGATCTCGTCCAGCGCATCGCCCGCCACGACCGGCGAGGCTGCCAACCGTGCCTGCACGGCCTCCACCAGCGCCTGGCCGTAGGCGGCCTGGCCGCGCGGCAGCCACACCAGTTCGGCAGTGGGCGGTGCCTTCAAGGCGATGGCTCCGCCCTCGCCCGCCACTTCCAGCAGCGCAAGCACGCGCGGCGGATCGACCTGGGCGGCCAGTTCCTCGAGGATGCCGGCCACCGCCGGCAGCGCGGTCTCGTCGGCCACCAGCAGCACCTGGCCGACCCCGGCCGGCGGCTTCCATTCCCAGCCCTCGCTGCTCTCGGCGCAGGCGGCGTCCGGGGCCAGCAGCACCACGCGGTCACCCGGCTGGGCGTGCACGGCCCAGCGCGAGGCCGGGCCGGTCTCGCCGTGCAGGACGAAATCCACGTCGACCTCGCCCTGCGCGGCGCGCAGCTGGCGGAGGGTGTAGGTGCGCATCGGCGGACGCTGGTCGTCCGCCAGTTCGCGGTAGCGGGCGTACCAGTCCTCGCCGCTGGGCACCTCCGGGGCATCCTGGCCGGGCAAGGGGAAGAACACCTTGATCCGCTGGTCCGGGCCCTCGGTCTTCATCCGCGCCACGTCGGCGCCGGTGAACACCAGGCGGTGCAGGGAGGGGGAAAGGACGCGGCGCTCCTTCAGCGCCACCTCGAACAGGCGGTAGGTCTGCTGCGCAGCCATGGGGGTACCTCGCGACGGCTTCTGATCGGCTGGCCGTCACGAACCCGTGCAGCGGCTGGCTGGAATCCCCAGCCTAGTCCGCGTGGTCACTGCCGCAAGAGTTTGGGCGCCGCTGCAGCGCCCTGCCCCTGCGCGCTGCTCAATGGCCCGTGGCCACTGCCTGCACTGCGCGCTCGCGGCGGTGTTCCCAGTACCAGAACACGAAGCCGCCGGCGAAGAAGGCGGCCTGGCCCAGGGCCAGGTGCAGCGGGCTGCCGCTCAGCAGCGGCGACACCAGGCCGGCCACCACGGTGCTGATCATCAGCTGGATGAACGCCTGCAGCGAGGACGCCAGGCCGCGCTGGTGCGGGTACATGTCCAGCACCGCCAGCGCCAGGATCGGGAAGATCAGCGCCATGCCCATGCCGCCGAGGAAGATCGGCAGCACCGCCCACGGCAGGGCGAACTGCGGCGCCAGGCTCACGTAGCCCACGTTGAGCAGCACCGACAGCGCGCAGAGGGTGAAACCGATGCCGATCTGGCGGGTGGGCGTGGTGCGCCCGGCCATGCGGCCGGACAGGAACGAACCGGTGGTCATGCCGCCGATGGTGGGAATGAACAACCAGGCGAAGCCACCTTCACCCAGGTGCAGGTGCTGCATGACGAACACCGGCGCCGAGGCGATGTACAGGAAGATGCCGCCGAAGTTGATGCTGCCGGCCAGCGCCAGGCGCAGGAAACGCGGGTTGAAGCCGATGCGCACGTAGTCACGCAGCAGGCCACGCGGCGACAGCGGCACGCGAGCCGCCACCGGGTGGGTCTCCGGCATGAAGCGTGCGGTGCAGACCAGCAGCAGCAGCGAGAACACCACCAGGAACCAGAAGATCAGCGGCCAGCCGGCGCCACTGAGCAGGATCCAGCCACCGATGATCGGCGCGATGGCCGGGGCGATGCCGAACAGCATCGATACCTGGCTCATCAGCCGCTGCGCATCGTGGCCGTGGTAGAGATCGCGGATGACCGCGCGGCCGACGATCATGCCGACGCCGGCCGACAGGCCCTGCAGCGCGCGGAACACCAGCAGCGTGCCCAGGTCGGTGGACAGCGCGCAGCCGACCGAGGCGCCGATGAACACTACCAGGCCGCCGAGGATCACCCGCTTGCGGCCCCAGGCATCGGACAGCGGCCCGTGCGCCAGGCTCATCAGCGCATAGAACAGCAGGTAGACGCTGATGGTCTGCTGCACGGCCACTTCATCCACCGCCAGGCGCTGGGCCAGCTGCGGGAAGGCCGGGAAGATGGTGTCGATCGAGAACGGGCCGAACATGGCCAGGCCTGCGAGCAGCAGGGCCATGCGTCGGGTGGAAGGGGCAACAGCGGGGGTCATCGGCAAAGCGTCCGGCTGGGCCATGCGTGGCACGCACGGCGGGCGCCGATCCCCTGCAGCAGGGACGGCGCCAGATGAATACGAGAGTCCGGCCATGATAGGCCCGGATTGCGGCCGATGCCATCGACCGCTGCACAAAACGCATGGCCGGGCCATCGGCCATTCAGGCCCGCAGGCGCCCTGCCCCCGCTCCGGGCCCGTGTTCAGCCGCAGCAACCCGCTATAATCGCCGGGCAACATGGTGGGAGAAGCGGAACACCGCTGCCGAAGGCGCAACGCCCGTAATCGCTCAGGCCCGATACCACCCGTAACAGAACTCTGGAGAGACCGGTTCGATCCGGCGCCGAAGGGGCACGAAGCTGCGGCCAGCCGCGCTTCCAAACTCTCAGGCAAAAGGACAGAGGGGCGCCCCGCAGACCGCCAACCGGCGGCTTGTGCCCGTGCGTGTGCCCTTTCCTGACGGATCCTTCGCCATGTCCCAGAACACCCCCTCCCTGCGTGAGCTTGAGCATCATTCCGCGTTCGTCGAGCGCCACATCGGCCCCAACGATGCCGAGATCGCGCAGATGCTCGACGTCGTCGGCCACGCCACGCTGGATGCGATGACCGAGGCCATTGTGCCGGCAAAGATCAAGTCGCCCGCACCGCTGGCGCTGCCGGAGTCGATGACCGAAGTGCAGGCGCTGGCGAAGATCCGCGCGATCGCCGACAAGAACACCGTGCTGCGCAGCTTCATCGGCCAGGGCTACTACGGTACCCACACGCCGAACGTGATCCTGCGCAACATCCTGGAAAACCCGGCCTGGTACACCGCCTACACCCCGTACCAGGCGGAAATCTCGCAGGGCCGCATGGAAGCGCTGATCAACTTCCAGACCCTGTGCGCCGACCTGACCGGCATGGAGATCGCCAACGCCTCGCTGCTGGACGAAGCCACCGCCGCCGCCGAAGCGATGACCCTGGCCAAGCGTTCGGCCAAGTCGAAGTCGGACACCTTCTTCGTGCACGACGCCGTGCACCCGCAGACGCTGGAACTGCTGCGCACCCGCGCCGAGCCGATGGGCATCGTGCTGCGCGTGGGCACCCCGGCCGAAGCACTGGAAGCGGAGGCCTTCGGCCTGCTGCTGCAGTACCCGGACACCTTCGGCCAGGTCGGCGACTACAAGGCGCTGGTCGATGCCGTGCACGCGCGCGGCGGCCTGGTGGCCGTGGCCACCGACCTGCTGGCGCTGACCCTGCTGGCCGCTCCCGGCGAATGGGGCGCGGACATCGTGGTCGGCAACAGCCAGCGTTTCGGCGTGCCGTTCGGTTTCGGCGGCCCGCACGCTGCGTTCATGGCCTGCCGTGATGCCTACAAGCGCTCGATGCCGGGCCGCCTGATCGGCGTCTCCATCGATGCCGAAGGCAAGCCGGCCTACCGCCTGACCCTGCAGACCCGCGAGCAGCACATCCGCCGCGAGAAGGCCACCTCCAACATCTGCACCGCGCAGGTGCTGCTGGCGGTGATGGCCTCGATGTACGCCGTCTACCACGGCCCGGAAGGCCTGGCCCGCATCGCGCGCCGCACCCACCGCCTGGCTTCGATCCTGGCCGCGTCGCTGCGCAGCGCCGGCGTGCAGGTCGGTGGCGACTTCTTCGACACCCTGCACATCACCGGCGTGCATGCCGATGAGATCCACGCCAAGGCCCGCGCCGCCGGTTACAACCTGCGCGCGATCGACAGCGACTCGGTCGGCATCAGCCTGGATGAGACCGCCACCCGCGCCGACATCGTCGCCCTGGCCGCCGTGTTCGGTGCGCAGGCCGATGTGGAAGCGCTCGATGCCAGCACCGCCGACGCGCTGCCGTCTGCCCTGCTGCGCCAGTCCGCGTTCCTGACCCACCCGGTGTTCAACACCCACCACAGCGAGCACGAGCTGCTGCGCTACCTGCGTTCGCTGGCCGACAAGGACCTGGCGATGGACCGCACGATGATCCCGCTGGGCTCGTGCACCATGAAGCTCAACGCCACCGCCGAGATGATCCCGGTGACCTGGCCGGAGTTCTCGCAGATCCATCCGCTGGTGCCGGCCGACCAGGCGCTGGGCTACAAGGAACTGATCGAGACGCTCGAAGCGATGCTGGTCGAATGCACCGGCTACGACGCGGTCAGCCTGCAGCCGAACTCCGGTGCGCAGGGCGAGTACGCCGGCCTGCTGGCGATCCGCGCCTACCACCGCTCGCGCGGTGAGGACCACCGTGACATCTGCCTGATTCCGGATTCGGCGCACGGCACCAACCCGGCCTCGGCGCAGATGTGCGGCATGAAGGTCGTGGTGACCAAGACCGATGCCAACGGCAACGTCGATGTCGAAGACATCCGCGTCAACGCCGAGAAGTACAGCGACCGCCTGGCCGCGATCATGATCACCTACCCGTCCACGCACGGCGTGTTCGAGGAGGAAGTGGTCGAGATCTGCGAGATCATCCACCAGCACGGCGGCCAGGTGTATACCGACGGCGCCAACATGAACGCCCTGGTCGGCGTGGCCAAGCCGGGCAAGTGGGGTTCGGACGTTTCCCACCTGAACCTGCACAAGACCTTCTGCATCCCGCACGGCGGCGGCGGCCCGGGCGTCGGCCCGTGCGCGGTGAAGGAACACCTGGCCCCGTTCCTGCCGGGCAAGCTGGGTGACAACGGCCCGGTCGGCATGGTCAGCGCGGCCAGCTTCGGCAGCGCC
Source organism: Stenotrophomonas sp. S41 (assembly GCF_016624625.1). Classification (NCBI taxonomy): domain Bacteria; kingdom Pseudomonadati; phylum Pseudomonadota; class Gammaproteobacteria; order Lysobacterales; family Lysobacteraceae; genus Stenotrophomonas; species Stenotrophomonas sp. S41. The sequence goes on from NZ_JACVTV010000147.1 coordinate 7,771, forward strand.
TCGATCCTGCCGATCAGCTGGATGTACATCGCCATGATGGGCAGCGAAGGCCTGCGCAAGGCCACCCAGGTGGCCCAGCTCAACGCCAACTACATCGCCAAGCGCCTGGCTCCGCACTTCAAGACCCTGTACACCGGCCGCAACGGCCTGGTGGCGCACGAGTGCATCCTCGACGTGCGTCCGCTGGAGAAGACCAGCGGCATCGGCGCCGAGGACGTGGCCAAGCGCCTGATCGACTTCGGCTTCCATGCCCCGACCCTGAGCTTCCCGGTGGCCGGCACGCTGATGGTCGAGCCGACCGAGAGCGAATCGCTGCACGAGCTGGACCGCTTCATCGACGCGATGATCCAGATCCGCGAGGAAATCCGCGCGATCGAGGACGGCCGCCTGGACCGCGAGGACAACCCGCTGAAGAACGCCCCGCACACCGCGACGGCGGTGACTGCCAGCGAGTGGACCCACGCCTACCCGCGTGAGCTGGCCGCCTTCCCGCTGCCCAGCCTGAAGCTGCAGAAGTACTGGCCGCCGGTGGCCCGCGTCGACAACGTGTATGGCGACAAGAACGTGATGTGCGCCTGCATCCCGGTCGATGCCTACAAGGACGACGAAGTCGAGGCGTAAATTCCCGATGGATCGGTAAACGGAACGGCCCGCGCAAGCGGGCCGTTTTCGTTGTGCCTCACGGGTCGGGCATCTGCCCCAGGCTGAGCTGCCACGACACGCCGTAGCGGTCCTGCACCCAGCCGTAGCGGTTGCTGAAATCGTAGTCGCCCACCGGCATCAGCCAGTGCCCGCCCTCGCCCAGCACGCGTGCCGCACGCTCGAACTGCTCGCTGCCGGCGCATTCGACGAACAGCGAGATCGACGGACTGAAGGTGAAGTCGTGCACGTCCAGGCTGTCGAAGCACAGGTAGTGCGTGCCCCCCAGCAGGAAGATGGCCTGGCGCACCTGGCCGGGCACGCCGGCGCCGGCACCTTCGGGGTGGTGCTGCAGGGCCAGCAGGCGGAAATCGGCGAAGGCGTCGGCGTACAGGGCCATGGCGGCCTCGGCCTGGCCGGTGAACATAAGGAACGGGCGACTGCGCAGCATGCGGTACTCCTGTTCGACGGGCCGGTGACGGCCCACGCGATCAGGATGGCACGACGGATGTATGCCTTCTGTAGATACCGTGTTGTCCTTGCCTAGGCAAGGACGACTTCAGGCTCAAAC
>NZ_JACVTV010000148.1:0-8905 GCF_016624625.1 Stenotrophomonas sp. S41
GGTCAGAGCCCTTTCCTGCGGAAAGGGATCCGACCCCTGCGACCTGGTAGATCCACGCCATGCGTGGATGCATCTTGGGGGTCAGAGCCCTTTCCTGCGGAAAGGGATCCGACCCCTGCGACCTGGTAGATCCACGCCATGCGTGGATGCATTTGGGGTCAGAGCCCTTTCCTGCGGAAAGGGATCCGACCCCGGCTCACCCCACCTTGCGCAGGAATTCGTCCGGGTCCATCGGCCGGCCCAGGTGGTATCCCTGCAGCTGGTCGCAGCCCAGCCCGCTCAGGTATTCCTGCTGCTCGCGCGTTTCCACGCCCTCGGCCACCACCTGCAGCTGCAGCGAGCGCCCCAGCGCCACGATCGACGACACGATGGCCGCGTCTTCGGCGTTCTGCTCCAGGTCGCGCACGAACGCGCGGTCGATTTTCAGCTCGGTGGCCGGCATGCGCTTCAGGTACAGCAGGCTGGAATAGCCGGTGCCGAAATCATCGATGGAGATGTGTACGCCCATCGCGGTCAGGTCGTTGAGGATGGCCAGGCTGGCTTCCACGTCCTTCATCGCGGTGGTTTCGGTGATCTCCAGGGTCAGCCGTTCCGGTGCGATCGCATGGCGGGCCAGCACGTCGCGCACGTTGTCCACCAGCGACGGCGAGGAGAACTGCAGCGGCGACAGGTTCACCGCCATCGTCCATTCCGGGTGGCCCGAATCGTGCCAGGCACGCAGCTGCGCGCAGGCCTGGTCCAGCACCCAGTCGCCGATCGGCAGGATCAGCCCGCTGCGCTCGGCGATGGGGATGAACACATCCGGGGCGAGCATGCCCAGCTCCGGGTGTTCCCAGCGCAGCAGGGCCTCGGCGCCCACCGCGGGCGTGCCGGCGGCGACGAACTTGGGCTGGTAATGCAGGCGCAGTTCGCCGCGGTCGGCGGCGCGGCGCAGGTCCTGCAGCAGCCGCAGCTGGCGGTTGGCGCTGACCTGCATCGACGGGGTAAAGAACGTATAGCCATTCCGGCCGCCGTCCTTGGTGTGGTACATCGCCGCGTCGGCGTGTGCCATCAGTTCGCGCTCGGTGGCGCCGTCGTCCGGGTACAGGGCGATGCCGAGGCTGGCGCTCACCTGCAGTTCGGCCGCGTCGATCAGGAACGGCTCGGCCACGGCGGCGATGATGCGCTCGGCCACGACCACCGCGTCGTCCGGCTCATCCACGGCCAGCACGATCACGAACTCGTCGCCGCCCAGCCGGGCGAAGGTGTCCTGCGGGCGCAGCAGGCTGCTGACGCGCTCGCTCATGCGCACCAGCAGGCGGTCGCCCAGCTGGTGGCCATAGGCATCGTTGACCGCCTTGAAGCCGTCCAGATCGCAGAACATCACGGCAAGACCGTGGTTGCGGCGGCGCGCCTTCTCGATGGACTGTTCGATGCGATCCTGCAGCAGCATGCGGTTGGGCAGCTGGGTCAGCGGATCGTGCAGGGCGGCCTGCAGCAGCTTGTCGTTGGCCTTTTCCAGCGATTCGGCCAGCAGGCCGGTGCGCTCGCGCATCTGGCGGTCGAACAGCGACGCGACCAGGGCGATGCCGATGGTGCCCAGGGTGGTGACGATGACCAGCACCGCCAGCCAGCGGCTGTCGATGCCGCCGTCGATCACTGCGCCGCAGATGCTGCCATCGGGGAAGCGGGCGGCGGCCATGCCGGTGTAGTGCATGCCGACGATGGCCAGGCCCATCACCAGCGAGGCCAGCAGGCGCAGGCGCAGGGTGCGCTCACCCTCCTTGCGCAGGCGGAAGGCGATCCACAGCGCGGCACCCGCCGCACCGATGGCGATCAGGATGGAAGCGATGAACCACAGCGGGTCGTAGTCGATGCCCGGCTGCATGCGCATCGCGGTCATGCCCAGGTAGTGCATGGTGGCGATGCCCAGCCCCATCAGCACCGCACCGGCCAGCAGGCGGCGGCGGGGCAGCTGCGGGCGCGAGACCAGCCAAAGCGCATAGGCCGAAGCACAGACCGACACCGCCAGCGAGTACAGGGTGATGGCCAGGTCGTAGCCGATCGGGATCGGCAGGTTGAACGCCAGCATGCCCACGAAGTGCATCGACCAGATGCCCAGGCCCATGGCCAGGGCGCCGCCGGTCAGCCACCACCGGGCCACGCGGCCTTCGGTCGTGGCCAGGCGGCCGGCCATGTCCAGTGCGGTATAGGACGCCAGCATGGCGACCAGCAGCGAGAAAACAACCAGACTCTGGCTGTAGGTGCCAGTCATTGAACGTCCTTCGGGGGCGGAGTAGGGGGCACGGAGGCGCGGACTATAGCGGCCGCGCGGTGCTGCACTTTAGAGCATCAAAGTGTGATGTTCATCTCATATTGGGAGATGTCATGACCGGGCCGCCCTCATGCTGGGGGTCGCAGCGCCTGCGACTGGGCTCGGCTATCCTCCTTCACCTCCCCGCACCGAAGTCCTGCCCCATGGCCAAAGCCCGCCTCACTGCCTATGTCTGCAACGAATGCGGCGCCGAGTACAGCAAGTGGCAGGGGCAGTGCACCGAGTGCAACGCCTGGAACTCCTTGTCGGAAATCGTGCTGGAGAGCGCGGCGGCGGCCAAGGCGCCTGCGTCGCGCCGGGCTGGCTGGGCCGGCAAGATCGATTCGCCGAAGATCACCGCGCTGAAGGACGTCGAGCAGACCGAGCACCGCCGGGTCAGTACCGGCATCGGTGAGTTCGACCGCGTGCTGGGCGGCGGCCTGGTCGAGGGCGCGGTGGTGCTGGTCGGCGGCGACCCGGGCATCGGCAAGTCCACCCTGCTGCTGCAGGCGGTGGCGAAGATGGCGGCGGTGCTGCCGGTGCTGTACGTCACCGGCGAAGAGTCGCTGGCCCAGGTGGCCGGCCGCGCGCACCGGCTGGAACTGCCGCTGGATGGGGTCAACGCGCTGGCCGAGACCGGCGTCGAGTCGATCCTGCAGCACGCGGCCAAGGCCGGCCCGCGGCTGATCGTGGCCGACTCGGTGCAGACCCTGTGGACCGAAACGCTGACTGCGGCGCCCGGCTCGGTGAGCCAGGTGCGCGAGAGCGCCGCGCGGCTGGTGCGCTTTGCCAAGGAAACCGGCACCGCCGTGTTCCTGGTCGGTCACGTGACCAAGGAGGGCGGCATCGCCGGCCCGCGCGTGCTCGAACACATGGTCGACGCCGTGCTGTATTTCGAAGGCGAGAGCGGCAGCCGCTTCCGCCTGCTGCGCGCGTTCAAGAACCGCTTCGGCGCGGTCAACGAACTGGGCGTGTTCGCCATGGGCGACAAGGGCCTGAAGGAAGTGTCCAACCCGTCGGCCATCTTCCTGTCCGGTGCCAGCACCCATCAGCCGGGCAGCTGCGTGATGGTTACCCGCGAGGGCACCCGGCCGCTGCTGGTGGAAGTGCAGGCGCTGGTCGATGCCTCGCCGCTGTCCAACCCGCGCCGTGTCGCCGTTGGCCTGGAGCAGAACCGCCTGGCCATGCTGCTGGCGGTGCTGCACCGTCATGGCGGCGTGCTGGTGGGCGACCAGGACGTGTTCGTCAATGTCGTAGGTGGCATCCGCGTGCAGGAGACCGCCGCCGATCTGCCGGTACTGCTGGCCGTGCTGTCGTCGCTGCAGGACCGGCCGCTGGCGGAAAAGACGATTGCCTTCGGCGAGGTCGGCCTGTCGGGCGAGATCCGCCCGGTGCCCAATGGCGAGGACCGCCTGCGCGAAGCGGCGACCCACGGATTCAAGCGCGCCATCGTGCCCAAGGCCAACGCCCCCAAGGGCGGCACGGTGAAGGGCATGGAAGTGATCGCGGTCGAACGCCTGTCCGAGGCCATCGACGCCGCGTGACGCGCGCCCCGTAGAGTCGAGCTTGCTCGACTGCTTCTCCCGCTTTTCTGTAGAGCCGAGCCCATGCTCGGCTGCTTTTCCGCCAACAGCAGCCGAGCATGGGCTCGGCTCTACACACGTCCGATGCAGTAACGGTCAGCTTCGCTGTGCTAGTTTTCCCGGCTCGACGACGGCGCCTCCTGGCGCCTTGTGTGGCAAGGAGTAACCGATTTCATGCAGGACCCGACGCTCAGCACCCCCGCCGCCGAAATCCGCCGCGCAGGGGTCGATCTCAATGGACTGATGACGGTGCTGGGCAAGCACCTGTATTCCACCCCGATGGTGGCCCTGCGCGAGCTGGTGCAGAACGCGCACGATTCGATCATCCGCCGCCGCCTCGAGCAGCCGGGCATCGAGCTGCCCTCGCGCATCTCGGTGCAGGTCGATGCCGCCGCCGGCGTGCTGCGCATCACCGATACCGGCGCCGGCCTGACCCGCCAGGAAATCCACGATTACCTGGCCACCGTCGGCGTCGGCTACACCCGTGGCCTGCGCCAGGGCGGTGATGACCAGGACGGCCTGATCGGCATGTTCGGCCTGGGCTTCCTCTCGGCCTTCGTGCTGGCGCGCCGCGTTAGCGTGCGCACCACCTCCTACCAGACACCGGAGCTGGGCCACCTGTATGTGTCCAGCAACGCCGAGCAGTACACGGTGAGCGAAGTGCCGGCGCGCGCCGTCGGCACCGAAGTGGAGCTGGAGCTGCACGCTGATTTCCTGCCGCTGGCCAACGAGGCGCGCCTGTACGAGGTGCTGGGCCGCTACTGCGCGCTGCTGTCCGAACCGATCTTCATCGGTGCCGCCGCCGAGGCCCTCAACCCCGAACCGCCGCCGTGGCGCGGGCAGGGCGAGGTGGCGCTGCACCCGGTGCAGGCGCGTCGCCAGGCGCTGCAGTTCGCCGCGCGGTTCGAGCATGATTTCGAACCCATCGTGACCGTGCCGCTGCGCGCCGACGCCGACAGCGATGCCACTGGCATGCTGTGGGTGCAGGATGGGGCCACCTACGGCACCAGCGACAACCGCAATCTGTCGGTGTTCGTGCGCGGCATGCTGCTCGACGACGATGCGCGCGACCTGCTGCCGCCGTGGGCGGGCTTCATCGGCGGGGTCATCGAATCCTCGCGCCTGACCCCGACCGCCAGCCGCGAGGACCTGCAGCGCGACGACCAGTACCGCGCTGTGCAGCACGCGCTGCTGGAAGCGCTGATCGACGGCCTGGCCGAGGTCGCGCGGCAGCAGCCTGAAGCATGGCGACGCGTGCTGGCCCGCCACAACGAGGCGCTGCTGGGTGCGGCGCTGTGCGATGAGCGCCTGTTCGAGCTGCTGCTGGAACACGTGCGCGTGCCGACCTCGCAGGGCGATCTGCCGGCCAGCGCGCTACCCGCGCGTGGTGCCGTGCACGTGATCCTCGACAACGGCGGCGGCTTTGAAGAAATGCTGTTCCGCGCGATGGGCGTGCCGGTCGCGCACGGCCATCGCTATGCGGTAGTGCCGTTCCTGCGCCGCTGGACCCAGGCCAAGGGCCTGCGTCTGGTGGAGCTGGGCACCGAGCAGGGCAACCGTGCGCTGTTCCGCACCGATGACAGCCTGGATGCCGCGCAGCTGGCCTGGCTGGGCGAACACCTGGGCGATGGCGAGCAGCTGCTGCCGGCGCGCTTCAGTCCCGAAGCGTTGCCGGTGGTGGTGGTGCCCGACCGCGAGGCCGAGCTGAAGCAGCGCCTGGAAGACGACGAGAACGACAAGCGCGTGTCGATGGCCGCGTTGCGCCTTGCGCGTCAGTTCACCGCGCGCATCGAGGCGCGCGCACCGTCGCGGTTGTACCTCAACCTGGACAACCCAGCCGTGCAGGCCCTGCTGCAGGCCCAGCGCGAGGGGCATCCTCAGGCATCGGCGGCCGCGCGCCTGCTGCGCTCGCTGAAGATCATCGTCTCCGCGCAGGGCCGCCCGCTGGCCCGCGGTGCGGCGACGCCCGGCCCGGATCTCAACGGCGCCTTCAGTGATATCGCCGGCGCTCTGCAGCAGATGCTGCGCTGAGCACCGCACACACTTTCTCTCATCCAGCCTCACGCTAGACAGGAGCACCAACCCCCATGGATATCTGGAACTGGGTCGAAAAGCTGCAGGAAGACCTGCGCCAGGCCGGCCAGGCGCAGAACGCACACCTGCTGACCCGCCTTGCCGACGAAGTCAGTGAACTGCAGGTCGACCGCGTCGATGCACTGCTGCCCGAGGCGCGTGCGCTGGGCAAGGCGCTGGACAACCCCTGGGTCGACGTCTACGTCGGCCACTGGGCGCTGCGCAACCGCGTGGGCAACCGCGTTGAAGGCGAGAGCGCGCTCGGCGAGGCGGTGTCGCTGTTCGAGCGCGCGCATCGCGAGGACACCCTGGAATGCCCGCAGTCGATCTGCGTGACCCAGGATCTGGCCGCCTGCTACGGCAACATCGACGGCCCGGGCTGGGTGCCCGAGCGCATCGAGGTCTGCGACGAAACGCTGGCGCGCATCGATCCGACCTGGGCCTGCTTCCAGTGCCTGAGCTGCGAGAAAGCCGACGCGCTGCTCGATGACGGCCGTGCGCAGGACGCGCTGGATTACCTGAAGGCGCAGGCCGATGCGGTGGAAGCGCGCGGCAAGGAAGTGTTCGACAGCTTCCCGGAAATGCAGATCAAGATCCTGCTGGCCAGCGGCCGTGCCGACGAGGCGATGGTGCTGATCGAGCAGCGCGAAGCTGAGGTGGCCGCTGCCGGCGAGTACGAACCAGCCAACTGCACGGTGCCGCGCCGCCTGTCGCGCGCGTGGGCGCTGGCCCAGCTGGGCCGCGACGAAGAGGCGCTGCAGCAGCTGGTACCGTGGAGCGAACTGACCCCAAACACCTGGCGTCTGTGGGCCAACACGGTGGCGCTGCTGTGCAGCCGCGACCCGGCCCGCAACACCTGGGACCTGGGCACGCGCTTCAACACCATCATCGAACACTTCGCCAGCGTCGGTGCCCACCGTCTGGTGATCGAGCTGGCAGCACTGAGCCTGGAACTGGCCCTGCAGCGCGGCGCGCGCTGGGTGGCGCAGCGCCAGCTTGGCCTGGCCCGCACCCACCTGGCACAGCTGCGCCAGGACCGCGGTGCCGGTGCGTTGGTGGCCGGCCTGGCCGCCCGCATCGATGCACTGCCCGACGTTGAGCCGCTGCCGGTGCCGGCCGCCGAACTGCTGGCGTGGCTGGAAGCGCGTGGCGAACAGCAGCAGTCGCGCGATCCCGAGCGCGAGGCGCAGTGGCTGCTGCAGGCGCATGCGCAGTGCCCGGATGACGAAGCGCTGGCCGAGGTGGCCGCATCGGCGCTGAACGCCTGTGGCGCGCAGACCGAAGCGCGCGCGTTGCTGTGGGACTTCGTGCGCGCACATGCCCAGGAGGACGGCGCCGCTGCCTACACGCTGATGCGCTGGCTGACCGAGCAGGGCGACGACGATGGCCTGCGCCGCCTGGCCGACACCTATCGCGGCAGCGTGCCGGTGTTCGCGCACTGGTGCGAGGTGCAGCGCGCACGCCGCGTGTCCGACTGGCCGGCGCTGGAGCAGGCCGCACAGGCGCTGCTGGCGCTGTCGCCGGGCTCGCATGGCGCGCGTGGCACGCTGGCGCGCATGTACATGGAAACCGGCCGCTTCAGCGATGCGCAGGCCTGTTACGCGCAGCTGGTGGAAACGCTGGAGGATCCCAATGCCGCGCACTGGGACCACATGAGCGCGGCCAGTGCTGCGCGCGATTGGGACGCGGTGCGCCGCTCGGCCGCGGCCATCGGCATGGAGCTGTCCAGCCAGGACGGCGTGGTCGAAGAGCCGTGGGGCTGGGTGATCATCCGCAGCCTGGAGCAGGGCGAGCCGATGGAGTACTACGCGCGCCGCACCGGCCCGGTGACCGCGCGCATCGTCGAGAACGCGCCGGCCAACCGTGCCCAGCAGGTGGGCGACTGGGTGGTGTTCGATGCCGCGCTGGTGCACCCGGCGCCGGAAGAGGAAGAACAGCGCCAGCACTTCATTCCGACCTATGCGCAGGTGCACGTGCTGGAACGTGGTGGCTTCGAGCGGAGCTGGCTGATTGACGGCGCGCACCCGGGCGAAGACGCCTGGAATGCGTTCACGGAAGGTGCCGAAGCGCAGGGCTGGCAGGTGTGGGCGCACAGCCGCCCGGATTACACCGTGACCGACCCGGATGCGGACGAGGGCACGCTGCCGGGCCTGCTGTTCACCGTGGCCCAGCCGCAGGGGCATGCGCCGCTTGCGCTGCATCGTTACCTGCAGCAGTCCACCGCCGGCTGGTCGCACCCGCAGTGCTGGCTGCGCCTGGCTGAAGCCTGCAACCAGGACCGGCAGCCGCACCTGGATGTGATCGAGCGGTACGGCTTGTAATCTCTACCGCGCTGCGCGCTCGCCGGGGGGGGGGCCCCCCCGGCCCCCCCCCGGGGGGGGGCGGGGGGGGGCGGCCCCCCCCCCCGGCGTCCCCACTTCAAGGAGAGCACCATGCGAAACACAGGGATGTTGATGATCGCCAGCCTGCTGCTGGCCCCGGCCGTGCACGCAGCCCCGGTCTGCGAGGATGCGGCGGGCGTGGCCCGTGCTTTCTTCGAGGCCACCTCTGGCGACGACGGCCGCGTGCTGGACGCACCCGCGACGCTGGTCAGCCCGGCCTTCAATAAGGCGCTGCGCGCAGAACGCGCCTGCCAGGTGCGCGAAGAGGGCATCTGCACCATCGATTCGGACCCGTGGCTGGATGCGCAGGATGGCGACATCGACAGCCCCGTGCGCTACAGCTGGAAGCCGGCCTCGGCCACCGCTGGCGACGTCACGCTGAGCTATTCGGTGTGGAAGGAAGCCCGCGTGACCCGTCTGCCGATGGTCCGCAAGGGCACCGGCTGCTGGCAGGTGGACGATGTGATCACCCACAGCGGCCAGTCGGTGCGCAGGATCCTCGCCCAGCCCGTACCCTGACGGTAGTGGCGGCCCCGGGGCGGCCCCCCCGGGGGGGGGCCCGCAAAGCGGCCGGG
>NZ_JACVTV010000149.1:0-8902 GCF_016624625.1 Stenotrophomonas sp. S41
CGCGTGGATGCCGTGATCCGTCAGTAGATCCACGCCACGCGTGGATGCCGTGATCCGTCAGTAGATCCACGCCATGCGTGGATGCCGTTATTCCTTGAACATCAAAAACGCCGCCAGCACGATCAACCCGAACGCGGCGTAATGGTTCCACTTCAGCGGCTGGCCCAGGTAGAACGCGGAGAACACCGCGAACACCACCAGGGTGATCACTTCCTGCATGCCCTTCAGCTGCGGCGCCGAGTACACCGCGCTGCCCAGGCGGTTGCCGGGTACCTGCAGGCAGTACTCGAAGAAGGCGATGCCCCAGCTCACCATGATGACCATCATCAGCGGCGCGCTCTTGTACTTGAGGTGGCCGTACCAGGCGAAGGTCATGAAGATGTTGCTGCCGAGCAGCAGCAACACGGGGTACAGGTAAGCGGCGAACGACGTGCCGGGCATCCGGGCGATCTCATCGGGTGGGGCGCGCAGCATACCGCCGGCCCCACCCATCGCGTGTCACGGCCGCGTCAGGCCTCGCGCAGGGCCAGCGCCGGCGGCGTGTGCAGGATCGCCCGCGTGCCCCACCAGCCGGCCAGCAGGCTCAGGCCGATGCCCACCAGCCCGCCCAGCAGCAGGCCCGGCCATGGCGGCAGCAGCGGCAGCTCGAACACCTTCTGCGATACCGCCACGCCGATGCCGGCTGCCGCACCCACGGCCAGCAGCGCGGCCAGCGCACCCAGCGCGCCGAACTCCACCAGCACCGCACCGCGCAGCTGGCGCCGGGTGGCCCCCAGCGTGCGCAGCACCGCGCTGTCGTAGCGGCGCTCGCCGGCGGTGGCCTGCAGTGCGGCCAGCAGCACCAGCACGCCGGCCAGCAGGCTGAAGACCATCACCAACTGCACCGCCTGCGCGACGCGGTTCATCACCTCGCGCACCTGCGAGATCACCGCATCGACATCCAGCAGCGACAGGTTCGGCTGTTCGCGCACCAGCGCACCCAGGCCCGCGGCCTTGCCCGCCGGCAGATGGAATGCCGACAGCAGGTTGTGCGGCGTATCGCCCACCGCGTTGGGGTTGAGCAGCACGAAGAAGTTCGGGCGGAAGGTGTTCCAGTCCGCCTTGCGCACGCTGGTGACGGTGAACTCGCGTTCCTGCTCGCCCACGGCAATGGTGATGCGATCACCGGGGTATACGCCGTAGCGCTTGGCCCAGCCGATCTCCACCGAAGCCTCCGGCGCGGTGCTGTCGGCCTTCCAGAACGTGCCGTTGACCAGCGTGTTGGCCGGCGGGAAGGTGCTGCGCCAGCTGAAGTTCAACGGCCGGTTCTCGTCATCGTCGTCGCGCTGGCCTTCGCCCTGCGGCGACTGGCCGTTCTGCTCCGGCGTACGGTCCACGCGCAGCGGCGGCTTGCCGTTGATCGCGATCAGGCGGCCGGTGGCCATCGGTTCGACGCTGGCATCGGCCGCGCCCAGCCCCTGCAGCGCGGCCAGCACGCTGTCGCGCTGCTCGGGCTGGATGTTGATCAGGAAGTAGTTGGGCGTGTTCTCCGGCAGGCGCTCTCGCCATTGCTGCAGCAGGCCGGGTCCGGTCACCGCCAGCAGCAGCAGCGCGCACAGCGACAGCGACAGGCCCACCAGCTGCATCACCGCCAGCAGCCGCCGCCGGGTCAGCGCGGCCAGGCCCAGCCGCCAGTTGCCATGCAGGCGGTGCTGCAGGCCGCGCAGCAGCTGCAGCAGGCCGAAGCCGACCACGCCGGCGGCCAGCGCCAGCGCGGCCAGGCCGCCCAGTACCCACAGCGCCAGCTTCAGGTCACCGGTGACCTGCACCGCCAGCACCAGGCTGGCCGCCAGCGCAGCCACGTAGGCCAGCAGCGAGGCCGGCGGCAGGGCGGCGAAGGAGCGGTTGAGCACGCGCATCGGCGGCACCCCGCGCAGGCGCAGCAGCGGCGGCAGGCCGAAACCGAACAGCAGCAGCAGGCCGATGCCCGCACCGGTCAGCGCGGGGGTAGCCTCGGGCAGCGGCAGGCGCTGCGGCACCAGGCTGCCCAGCACCTGCACCAGGCCTTCCTGCGCGGCCATGCCCAGGCCGATGCCGAGCGCGCAGGCCGGCACCGCCAGCATCAGCAGCTGCAGCGCCAGGCCAGTGAGGATGTCGCGCTGGCGCGCACCGATGCAGCGCAGGATCGCCACCTGGTCGATGCGGCGCAGGGCGAAGCGGTTGGCCGCCAGCGCGGTGGCCACGCCGGCCAGCAGCACCGCCAGCAGCGCGCTGAGGCCGAGGAAGCGGCCGGCCAGATCAAACGCCTGGCGCACGCCGCGCTGGGTGTCGTCCACGCTCAGCAGGCGCATGCCCTTCACCTGCGGCAGCAGCCACTGCCGGTACGCGGCCACCTGGTCGGGTGCACCGGCCACCATCAGCCGGTAGTTGATGCGGCTGCCCGGCCCGAGCAGGCCGGTGCCATCGACGTCGGCGCGGTTGACCAGCAGGGTGGGGGAGAGCGTCAGCAGGTCGCCGCCGCTGTCCGGCTCGGCCTCGATGATGCCGGCCACGCGCAGCGTGCCCGCACCGAACTCGAGCGCATCCCCGACCTTCAGGCCCAGCGCCTGCAGCAGGCGCGGGTCGGCATAGGTCTGGCCCTGCGGCGGCATGCCGGCATCGGCGATCAGCGCGCCGCCCGGCGTCGCCCGCACCCGCAGCGTGCCGCGCAGCGGGTAGCCGGCCTGCACCGCCTTGATGCTGGCCATCTGGCTGGCATCGCCGTTGAACAGCACGCTGCCGAAGCCGGCGATGCGGGTGTAGGCCAGCCCACGCCGCTGCGCTTCTTCGGCGAAGGCCGCAGGCGGATCGCTGCGCCCGGCCACGCCGAGGTCGCCGCCCAGCATCTCGGCCGCGCTGCCGGTCAGGGCCAGGTTGACCCGGTTCACCAGCGTGCCGACGGCGGTCATCACCGCCACGCCAAGTACCAGCGCGGCGAACACGGTCAGCAGGTCACCGGCCAGGGCTTCGCGGCGCAGCGCGCGCCAGGCGTGCCGCAGCAGGTTCATGCCTGCGCCCCGTACTCGACCGCCTGCAGGCGACCGTTGTCGATGCGGTGGATGTACTGGCAGCGCTGGGCCAGGCGCAGGTCGTGGGTGACCAGCACCAGGGTGGTGCCGCTGCCGGCATTGAGTTCGAACAGCAGGTCGCTGATGTGCTGGCCGGTGGCCTGGTCCAGCGACCCGGTGGGTTCATCGGCGAACAGGATGCGCGGGCGGGTGACGAAGGCACGGGCCAGGGCCACGCGCTGCTGCTCGCCGCCGGACAGCTGCCGCGGGTAGTGGCGGGCGCGGTGCGAGAGGCCCACCTGGGCCAGCACCTCATCGACCCGCGCGCGGTCCTCGCGGCCGGCCAGTTCCAGCGGCAGTGCGACGTTTTCGGCCGCCGTCAGCGCCGGCAGCAGGTGGAAGCTCTGGAACACGAAGCCCACTTCGCGTGCGCGCAGCTGCGCCCGGGCTTCCTCGTCCAGTGCGCCCAGCGCCTGCCCGGCCAGGGTGATGCCGCCGCGGCTGGGCAGGTCCAGCCCGGCCAGCAGGCCGAGCAGGGTGGTCTTGCCGGAACCGGAGGCCCCGACAATCGCCACGCTGGTGCCTTCATGTACCGTGAGGGTGATGTTGTCCAGTATGTGGACTTCACCCTCCGGGCCATGCACGGATTTGCCGACCTGGTCGACGGCGATGGCGACGGACGCGCTGCGGGGGGACAGGCTGTCGATGAGGAGACTCCAATGCGCATTACAGGATGGAGCCGGCAAGCCGGCACGATGATGGTGCTGCTGCTAGGGTTGCTGCTGTGGTCCGGGCTGGCGTGTGCCAAAGGTCCGGCCGGCACGGTGCTGGTGCTCGGTGACAGCCTCAGTGCTGCCCACAATATCCCGGCCGACGCAGGCTGGGTCAGCCTGCTGGACAAGCGGGTCAGGCAGCAGTCGAAAAGCCCGCCCCGCATCGTCAACGCCAGCATGAGCGGGGAAACCACCGCCGGCGCGCTGACCCGCCTGCCGGGCCTGCTGGCCAAGGAGAAGCCGACCGTCGTGGTCATCGCGCTGGGCGGCAACGATGCCCTGCGCGGGCTGACCCCGGCGCAGGTGCAGGGCAACCTGGAAAAGATGCTGCTGGCCAGCCGCGCCGCCGGCGCCAAGGTGCTGCTGCTGGGCATCGACGTGCCGCCCAACTACGGCCCGGCCTACCGCCAGCGCCTGGCGGCCGCCTACCGCGCGCTGGCCGACACGTACAAGGTGCCGCTGCTGCCGTTCCTGCTGGAGGGCGTGGCCCTGCAGCCCGGGCTGATGCAGGCCGACGGCCTGCACCCCACCGCGCAGGCCCAGCCGAAGGTGCTGGACAACGTCTGGCCGCTGCTCAAACCGCTGCTGTGAAACTTTTTTCGGCGTCTTGACGGAACTTCACATCGCGTCCACCGTCGATCGGGCATGTTTCACAAAGCTGAAGAAAGAGGTACTCACATGCGTCAGACGAAGGAGACTTCCGGCTTGGTGCTGGTGGTCGAGGACAACCGCAACATCTCCGAGATGATCGGCGAATACCTGGAAGGCCGTGGCTTCGAGGTGGACTATGCGCAGGATGGCCTGGACGGCTACCGTCTGGCCGCTGAAAACAGCTACGACGTGGTCGTGCTGGACCTGATGCTGCCGCGCCTGGATGGCATTGAAGTGTGCCGCCGCCTGCGCAACGATGCCCGCAAGTCGACGCCGGTGCTGATGCTGACCGCGCGCGACACGCTGGACGACAAGCTCACCGGCCTGGGGTTTGGTGCCGATGACTACCTGACCAAGCCGTTCGCCATCCAGGAACTGGAAGCCCGCCTGCGCGCGCTGATCCGCCGCGAACGTCGCCAGGTCGGTTCGGAAGTGCTCAAGGTCGCCGACCTCGTGCTCGATCCGGTCAGCATGCGGGCCACCCGCGCCGGTACCGAACTGCAGCTTTCGCCGATCGGCCTGCGCCTGCTGACCATCCTGATGCGGGAATCGCCCCGCGTGGTCACCCGCCAGGAAATCGAACGCGAGATCTGGGGCAACGGGCTGCCGGATTCGGACACCCTGCGCAGCCATCTGTACAACCTGCGCAAGATCATCGACAAGCCGTTTGACCGTCCGCTGCTGCACACCGTGCAGAGCGCCGGTTACCGCATCGCCGACATCGCCCAGCCCATGGCCTGAGCAGTGCCGGTACAGGAACAGGCCCGCCCCGGCTTCGGCCGGGTCGCGGGGCAGGGGACGGGCCGTCGGCCGCAGGGGTGGTCATCCACCGTGCACGTCGCCGGCACGGCGCGCTGCCTATAATCGCAGCGCTTCAACCGGGACCCCGCAATGCCGCACGGCCTGCCGCGCAAGATCCGTATCGCTTTCATCCTGCAGGCAGTGCTGGCCAGCGTAGGTATCCTGCTGGGCGCCTGGCTGGTCTCGCTGGTGATCAAGCACAGCCTGGTGGGCGCCGCCCTGCGCGAAGAGGCCGCCTACTACTGGACGCTGCACGAGGCCTCGCCCGCGCAGCCGCCGCCCAATACCCAGAACATCCGCGGTTACCTGCTCGAGCGCGGGCGCTCCAGCCTGTCGCTGCCGGCCAACCTGCGCACGCTGGAAGCCGGTTTCCACGAACTGCCCGGCGATGACCAGCTGGTGCTGGTCGATGCCCGCCCGCAGGGCCGCCTGTACCTGGTGTTCCTGCGCTCGCGCGCGGAAATGCTGGCGTTCTGGTTCGGCATCGTGCCGGTGCTGCTGACCCTGTTGGCCGTCTACGGCGCCAGCTGGGTGACCTACCGCGCGTCCAAGCGCCTGGTGTCGCCGGTGAACTGGCTGGCGCGGCGCGTGTCGCGCTGGGACCCGGGCCACCCCGAGGCGGCGGACCTGGAGCCGGACAAGCTGCCGGCCGATATGCAGGGCGAGACCCGCCAGCTGGCGGCGGCGCTGCATTCACTGGCCAACCGGGTCACCGACCACGTCGCCCGCGAGCGCAACTTCACCCGCGATGCCAGCCACGAACTGCGCACGCCGTTGACCGTGATCCGCGTGGCCAGCGACATGGCGCTGGGCGATGAGACCCTGGAACCGCGCCTGCGCCGCAGCCTGCAGCGCATCCAGCGCGCCGGGCGGGACATGGAGGCGGTGATCGACGCGTTCCTGATCCTGGCCCGCGAGGCCGACATCGAGCCGCAGATCGAGCTGTTCGATGTCAACGACATCGTCCGCTACGAGGTGGACAACGCCAACGAACTGCTGGGCAACCGCCCGGTGGCGGTGCACCTGCACAGCGCCGGCCCGGTGCAGCTGCATGCGCCGCCGCGGGTGCTGCAGGTGGTGGTCAGCAACCTGGTGCGCAACGCCTGCAACTACACCGACGAAGGCCGCATCGACGTGCAGGTCGAGTCTGACCGGGTGGTGGTGCGTGATACCGGCATCGGCATGTCGGCCGAGGCGCTGGCCCGCGCGTTCGAGCCGTTCTACCGCGCCGAGCCGGATCGCCCGCAGGGCACCGGCCTGGGCCTGTCGATCGTGCGCCGGCTGTGCGACCGCTTCGGCTGGAAGGTCAGCCTCGCCAGCGAGCCGGGCAAGGGCACCGAAGCCACCGTCATTTTCCGCTGACCGGGGTCGGATCCCGTTGCAACGCAACGGGCTCTGACCCAATGCTGGATCGCCACGTAGTCGAGCACGGCTCGACTCTACAAGGGCGGTTTGCTCAATCGCACTTGACCTTCGGCGCCACGGCCTTGGTCCAGATCGCATAGCCGGCCGGGGTCATGTGCAGCATGTCCTCGCGGAACAGCTTCGGGTCCGGCTGGCCATCGGCGCCCAGCATCGGGGTGTAGATGTCGGTGTAGCCGGCGTTGGGCAGCTTGGCCAGGGCGGCCTTGATCATCGCGTTGGCCTGGTTGATCGCCGGCAGCAGATGCGCGCGCGACGGGCTGGGCTTGATCGACAGGTATTCCACCTTGGTCTTCGGCAGGTCGCGGTGCACGCGCTGCACGAAGGCCACCACGTCATCGCGCACCTGGGTGGCGCTGCGGCCGCTGTTGAGGTCGTTGTCGCCGGCGTAGAAGAACACCTTGCACGGCGCATAGGGCACCACGATCTGGTCGGCATACCAGGTGCTGTCGCGCACTTCCGAACCGCCGAAGCCACGGTTGAACACCGGCTGGCCCGGGAAGTCCTGGGCCAGGCTCTCCCAGAAGCGGATCGAGGAGCTGCCGATGAACTCGATGCCCCCGCGCGGCGGCGGGTTGCCCTGGTCGGCCTTGAGGAAGCTGGCCATGTCGCCTTCCCAGGCCACGTTGGACACCTGGTCGGGCACGCGCGGTGCGGCCGGCGGGCTCAACGCCTGGGCCAGCGGGGCCAGGGTCAGCAATCCAAGCGACAGCAGACAGGTACGGGCGAGTGTCATCAGCGGCTCCAGCAAGGGCAGGGGACACCCATCATAGGAGTTCGCCGCCGTGCTGCGCTTGCCCATGGCGGGTCGTTGGCCGGCCGCTGCGGGGTGCCGCTGCCGCCCTTGTGGCAAAATGGGGGCTGTCTGCCCATTCCTGTGCACCCATGATTGCCTGCCGTGCGTCTGAGCGGTCGCTGCGCCGCGCCCCTGTTGCTGGATACTTCCCCCGTGGCTGATCAGTTCGGCCACATGCCCCGCGGCCCGCGCCGCATCTTCCAGGCCGCCCGCTGGTCCTGGCAGGGCCTGCGCGCCGCGTGGCTGCACGAGTCCTCGTTCCGGCTGGAGGTCTACCTGCTGGTCGTGCTGGCCCCGCTGGCGCTGTGGCTGGGTCAGACCCCGGTCGAGCGCGCGCTGATGATCGGCTCGATGCTGCTGGTGCTGGCGATGGAACTGGCCAACTCGGCCATCGAAGCGGTGATCGAGCGCTACGGCGCCGAGATCCACGAGCTGGCTGGCCGCGCCAAGGACATGGGCTCGGCAGCGGTGTTCGTGCTGATGATGAACGTGCTGCTGTGCTGGGCACTGGTCGTGGTGCCCCACCTGCTGGCCGGCACGTACGCCTGAACCCCCATTCCCCCACTGTCCTGAAGAGTTTCCATGTCCTTTGAGTTTCTCGCCGACCCCAACGCCTGGGTAACCCTGTTTACCCTCAGCGCCCTGGAAATCGTGCTCGGCATCGACAACCTGGTGTTCATCTCCATCGCCGTCAGCAAGCTGCCGGAAGAGCGCCGCCCGTTCGCGCGCAAGCTCGGCATCGCCGTGGCCTGCATCACCCGCATCGGCCTGCTGGTATCGCTGGCCTACCTGGCGCACATGGCGGCGAACCTGTTCACCGTGGCCGGCATGGGTATCTCCATCCGCGACCTGGTGCTGATCGTCGGTGGCCTGTTCCTGATCATCAAGGGCTTCATGGAGATCAAGGAGCTGATCACCGGTGGCGAGGATGAAGACCCCAGCACCACCAAGGCCTCGGCCGTGTTCGGCTACGTCATCGCGCAGATCGCGGTCATCGACATCGTGTTCTCGCTGGACTCGGTGATCACCGCCGTCGGCATCGCCGACCACATCCCGGTGATGGTCGCCGCCATCCTGCTGTCGGTGCTGGTGATGCTGCTGGCCGCCAACCCGCTGGGCCGCTTCATCGATGCCAACCCGACGGTGAAGATGCTGGCCCTGGCCTTCATCCTGCTGATCGGTGCGGTGCTGATCCTGGACGGCCTGGACGTGCACGTGCCCAAGCCCTACATCTACGCCGCGATGGGCTTCTCGGTGCTGGTGGAATGGCTGAACCTGCTGATGCGCCGCCGCGCACGCGACCACCACGTGCCGGGCGCCGGCAACTGGTAAACGATCCACCCAGGACCCCCGGCACTGCCGGGGGTTCTGCGTTATGGGGGCCGCTGCGCTCGCCGGGGGGGGGGCCCGCCGGCCCCCCCCCCCCACCCCCC